>JANMJN010000301.1:0-2620 GCA_031371355.1 Saprospiraceae bacterium | reverse complement strand
TCGGATTATACGGTTGCAAGGCATATTGAGGATTTAAACAGCATTATAAAAAAGATTGGTGCGGAAAAAGTCATCTTAATCGGGCAATCTTGGGGCGGTATTTTAGCAGCATATTTTGTGGGCGAGTATCCTGAAAGCATTGAAAAGATCATTTTTACGAACCCGGGCCCGCTTTACCCGCTGCCAAAAGATTGGAAAAATGTCGAGCCTCCAGATAGTTTACAGTTGAAATCGCCTATTTTTACAAATGCACAAGGCAATGCTAAAGTCAAAAACCTAAGGACAACGGTTGTGAATTATATGGCAACTCATTTTGGGATAAAATTAGCAACCGATAAGGAAGCCGACGAGTTTAGTACCTATTCAGCTTATGAAATAAATAAATCAACGGTCTTTGATACATCAAAAATTGTAAAGATGTCCGATGCCCCATCTATTTCAAGTATGAATGGCTATTATTCAGGCATCATGACTTTTCAAAATCTCGTTGAAGGTGCGAATAGAAGAGACAAACTGAAAGACTTAAACACCCCAATTTTGGTTCTAAAAAGCCAATCCGACAATCAAATATGGGGTGGAACGCGTGAATATTTAGAGTTTTTTAAAAACCATCAATTACAAATAATCCCAAATGCGGGACATATTATTGAAACGGAACAACCCACACTTTATATACAGTATATTCGACAGTTTTTGAATAACGGAAATTAACTAAATGCTCGATTTAACAAACAAAACAGCCATCGTCACAGGCGGCGGCAGCGGTATCGGTAGAGCCATAGCAACTCTTTTTGCCAAGCAAGGGGCAACTGTTCACATCATTGAACTCAATGAAAAAGCCGCAGAAGAGACTGTAAAACACATCCATACTGAGGGGGGGCAAGCCGTTGGTCATGCCTGTAATGTCGTTATTCAAGAAGAAGTAAAAGCTACTTTTGCACGCATTGGCAAAGTGGATATTCTAATCAATAACGCTGGTGTTGCCCATATCGGTAATGCAGAAAATACGCCCGAAGCCGATTTTGACCGTGTTTTTTCAGTCAATGTCAAAGGCGTTTACAACTGCCTTCATGCGGCGATTCCATTGATGAAAGCCAACGGCGGCGGGGTCATTTTGAACATGGCTTCGGTTGCAGGTTTGGTCGGTATTCCCGACCGCTTTGCGTATTCGATGTCAAAAGGGGCGGTTTTAGCCATGACCATGTCAACGGCAAAAGACTTTATTAACGACAATATTCGCTGCAATTCCATATCGCCAGGTCGTGTGCATACGCCGTTTGTGGATGGTTTTCTTGCCAAAAACTATCCCGGCAAGGAATCGGAAATGTTTGAAAAATTGGCAAAAACACAACCGATTGGGCGCATGGGCGAACCCCATGAAATTGCGAATTTAGCTTTGTTTCTCTGTTCCGATGAAGCGGGCTTTATCACGGGTTGCGATTATCCGATTGATGGTGGTTTTGTGAAGTTGAATACATAGTTTTTTTCGAAGAATAATTAATTGTTTGCGGCAAACCAATAGTTTTTTTTGAAGAATAATTAATTGTTTCCGACAAACCAATAGTTTTTTTTGAAGAATAATTAATTGTTTTCGGCAAACCAAAAGTTTTTTTCGCAGAATAATTAATTGTTTGCGGCAAACCAAAAGTTTTTTGGGACAACCCAATAGTGATTTACACAAAAAATTATCATTTATCATAAAATATAAATAATGAAACTCTTACGCTTTGGCGAATTTGAACAAGAAAAACCAGCCGTTGAACTCGAAAACGGCAAACGCATAGATGTCTCGGCTTTTGGCGAAGACTATACCGAAAAGTTCTTTGGTACTGAGGGGGTCGCTCGACTGGCAACTTGGTTGGAAACGAATGCCGGTAATTGTCCCGAAGTGCCAACGGATGCCCGCCTCGGTTCGTGCATCGCACGACCTTCAAAAATTGTGTGCATTGGTTTGAATTATGCCAAACACGCCGCAGAATCGGGTATGGCTTTACCCGCCGAGCCAGTGGTGTTTTTCAAATCCACAACCGCTTTGTGTGGGCCCAACGACAATGTGATTATTCCCAAAAACTCTGAAAAAACGGATTGGGAAGTCGAACTGGCGGTCATTATTGGCAAAAAAGCCTCGTATATCGAAGAACACGACGCGATGGATTATGTCGTCGGCTACGCTTTGCACAACGATTATTCTGAACGGGCTTTCCAATTAGAGCGCAGTGGGCAGTGGGTAAAAGGTAAAAGCAACGACACATTTGCGCCTTTAGGACCCGTTTTGGTGACAAAAGACGAGATACCCGACCCAGAGAATTTGCACCTTTGGTTGAGTATTGACGGTGTGCTATTGCAAGATTCCAACACCAACGATTTGGTTTTTGGCATCAAACACCTCGTTTCTTATTTGAGTCATTTTATGACTTTATTACCCGGTGATGTCATTTCGACGGGTACACCTGCGGGTGTTGGTTTGGGCTTAAAACCACCGCGTTATTTGCAAGGCGGTGAAGTGATTGAACTCGGTATCGAGGGTTTGGGAACGCAGCGGCAAGTGGCGGTTCGGTATCAACCTTAAATCTGTGACTTTTCGCACATGTATCCATTGCCTCCATCTAAAGATGGATAC
>JANMJN010000031.1:0-10990 GCA_031371355.1 Saprospiraceae bacterium | reverse complement strand
AATGTTTAAGAAAAATTGTGCAAACTGTTGATTATCAACATCAAAAGGCATCATGACCGACGAATAGCCTTGAACATGTAACATGGCAGGCAGATTCTTTTTGCCTTTCGGTACGGCATAGTAGCCGCGTACACGCACATTGCCCAAGGAGCGCATTTCAACTTCAAAAACATCGGTTTTTTTCGTTGCATACTGAGGGGTCGGTGTGAGTTTAAAGTCAGGTGCAACAGAGTCGAGTTGCTCCCGTGCTTCGAGCCAATATTTTTTAAAATCTTCTGGGGGCGTTGGTGTTGAAATCACTTTGGTAGGTTCGTAGGCAAAACCACATTTCTGCGTCAGTTTATTGCCCTTATTGTCTTCAAAAACGCAGTAAGCGATATAAAACCCGACTTCGTTGATGCCAAATTCCATGGTTGGAATACTAACTGATTGACCTTTTTTGACGTTCACTTTTTCGGTTTGAGAGTCCACTTCTTCGCCCGTAAAACGTTTAATATCAATGGTTAAAGTGCCGTTAAGGCTTTCATCTGCATCATTTTTGAGTTTGATATTTATGCCGACGGGCTTCTCCGCATCAAAGGCATTCGTCGGTTCATTGTTTTCAATTTTAATATCAAAACGTTGTCTCCAAGTGACGGGTTCGAGCTGATAATCGCCTTCATACATGCCACCGCCCCCACCTGAATCGTGTACACGAACTGCAATAAGGTTTGGTTCTTTCCAATTAATCAAGTTTTTAGGAATAAAATAGACGCGGTCAACGTCCCAAGCGGTCTCTGCATTTGGCGGCATTTTGCCAGTTGCGCCAATTTTCACACCATTAAAAAACGTCTCGTCGGCATCATCAATTTTACCCAAACGCAAGACCAAAGAACCTTTCCTTTTCACGGCTTTACGCATTGCGCGAGAATCTAAAACGATTGTTTTACGATACCAACCAAAGCCATCATATCCTGCAGCCACCACTTCCCAGGGCTTACCGACTTCAATGGGCTGCCAATTTGTGTCGTTATACTGAGGGGTCGCCCAAGTGCTGTCGTCACCTTTTTGGAACTTCCAATTGCCTTCGGTAATGTCTATCGGTTGGGCTTCTATCACATGCAAACCAAAAAAAGAGTAAAAAAAGTTGAGAATCGCAGTCAACATCAGTGGCAGGAATTTGAATCGCATTGTTTAATAATTTTGGGCAAAACTATGAAATTGTTTGGTATTGTTGTATTGATGAATGGCTGTATTGTTGAAACGCAACAATACAGCCATTCATCAATATAACAATACAGTAGCTTATTTAACTATTTGACCGTTCCAGCTTGATATGCCACCTGACAAATTATAGACTTCCGTAAAACCTTGATTTGCAAGTGTTTTGCAAGCCGTTGCGCTCCGTGCGCCACTTCTGCAATAAACAAAAACGGGCTTTTCTTTATTGAGTTTTGCGGCTTTTGTTACCAATTCGCTGTTCATCACATTGGCATTTATGGCTTTGGGTAAATGCCCACTTTTAAATTCGTCAGCTGTTCGGACATCCAAAATGACCCCCTCAGTATTTTGAGTTATTTTCTGCCCAAATTCATCGGAGCTTAAGTTTTTATAAGCCGCTGATGTGCCGCCACCGAAGATGTTTTTTAAGAAATCTAGCATAATAAATTGCTGTATTGTTTTAATTGTTAAATTATTAATATGAATATAGGTTTAGTAAATTGTAAAAATTCACCAAACCTATATTCCTTTAAATATTAGGCTTTTACGCTCATAAACGAGCGCAACGCTTGCTCTATTTGCACCGCAGAGAGAACGCCCGATTGTCGCCATTTTGATTCGCCATTTTGGAAAATAATCATCGTGGGGACGGAGCGAATTTGCAATTGCTCGGATATTGCTTGATTTGCATCCACATCAATCTTAACGATTTTAGCAGCATCGCCAATCTTGTTTTTGACTTCTTTCAATATCGGCGCAAGTGCTTTGCAGGGACCACACCATTCTGCGGAAAAGTCAACGAGAACCGGTTTTTCTGATTTGATGAGTTCATTGAATGAAACTGCCATGATTTTTATTGTTTTTATTGTATTTCTTCAAAAGTTGTTTCTTCTGTCCTTGAAAATGGTTTTTGCCGTGTATTAACAGCGCAATTTCCGCCCAAACAACCTATATTAAAAATCGCTTGCGCAGCAAATAAGCCGCCGAGCAGCATAAACATTGTTTCGTGGGTTCTTGCACTTTCAATGATGAGCCAAACGCCCATACCTAAGCGCAAAAAACGCATAAAAGTCCATTTTTGTAAGATGAGTTCTATCATGTTATTTTTTAATTATGCACAAATGTATGAACATTTATTCATTTAAAAAAGTTCAAAGAAAAGTATTTTTCTTTTTTTAGAGAAATACTTTGCTTTGCATGAAAATGAGCGGCGTTTAAAGAAAATTAAGCGGCAACTTTTTCAAAATTAGGCGATACAGGTTTCGTTATAAGGCGTTTTTCAACAACCCATTCGTATTTTTCATTGATGATTTGACTGTTTTTATCAGTCATCACTTTGTCTAAAACGTCGTCGCCCAATGTCCAAAAAATCAACTCCAATTCTGCCAAACGTTCATAGAGTGTTTGTTTTTCTGCGTCATCCAATTTGCTCAACCAACTTGTAGAAGCAAGAGGTGGAGAATTCGACAAATGTGTTAAATCCAAAGGTTCTTCATGTTCTTTTTCTAACCATTCCTGATGTTGCAAGACAGAGCGAATTCGTTTACTTTCTGAGAGTTTGGGCTTGTTTTGATATTCCATCTTCTTTTTGTTTTATAGTTTAAAAATCGCTGTTTGTACAGCGTTTAACAAAAGTATGATGCAAATATAAAAAACAATTTGTGTTAATAAAACATTTTTAAAACAAATTTGCTTAAAAATGTTTTAAAATTATTGTTTGCTTTTACTATACGTTTCCACTTCACGCCAAACCCGAAACGTGTTTTTGTAGCAAATTTTCTCAATATCCCCCTCAGTATAGCCACGTTTTAGAAGAATGGCTATCAAATTGGGGTATTGAGACACGTCTTTCATGCCTACTGGAAATGAATCGCCTGCGCCATCAAAATCAGAACCGAAGCCAATATGGTCAATACCGACTAATTTTTTGATGTGGTCAATATGGTCAGCCAAGCGTTCTAAAGTTGAAAAAAACTGCGGATGCGTTTTTTCATATTCAGCGTCAAAAGCTTTGTAACGCGGGTCTTTTTGCGTCGTATTATTCTTTAATAACCACTCACTTTTGTCTTGCCGCTCTTGCATAAAGGCTTTTGCTGCCGTCGAATCAAGAAAAAGCGAAGAGAAATTGACGTGTATCACGCCCCCTTTTGCCCCAATTTGTTTTATCAAATCATCGGGCAAATTACGGATTAAAGTGGGCGTATATTTTCGACAACTTGAATGCGAGGCAATGACGGGTACTTTTGAAATTTCCAAAACTTGTTCAATCGTTTTATCAGAAACATGCGACACGTCAATCATTATGCCTACGCGGTTCATCTCTTCCACAACTTGTTTTCCGAAAAGGCTCAAACCATTCCACTTATTGTTGAGACTGTATGACGAAGCACAAATCAGATTGTCCTCGGCATGGGTCAATGTGATGTATCGAATGCCTCGTTTTTGGAAATAAGCGACATTTTCGAGCTTGTCTTCTATTGGTGAGCCGTTTTCCATACCCATTGGGAAAGAAACCAAACCTTTTTTGAAGTTATTTTCAATATCATCGGGCGAATTGGCGAGCGCAAATTTCTCTGGATTCTTTTTGACCAAATCATGCACCAAATCAATCAATGTATCGGCATAAGCCTTCGATGCGCCTGCCGTTTTTTGAAAACCCGATGGCACATAAATAGACATAAAAGGTGCCGTCAAACCGCCCTTTTTCGCTCGAACGTAGTCAAAATCGCCTTTAGGTGTACGTATTGAAATGTCTTCCATCTTAGACATCAAGCGATATGGCACGTCCACATGAGCATCAAGGATGATAAAACGGTGTGCCAATTCATTGGCTTTTGCCAAATATTTGGGTTTGATTTTTAGATTTTGCGCTGTTAACGATGCGGAAATGAGTAAAATACTGAGGGGGAGTATGAATAGGTTTTTCATGTAGAAATTAGGTTTGATTTTTATTATATTTTTGAACAAATATACAATTTACAAGCACAAAGTCTTAAAATACATAGTTTTAATTAAACCACATAGGCACAGTAGGACACATACTTTTATTGAAGTTTTTCATGTGTTCTACTGTGCCTATGTGGGTATTTCAGAGGTGTCATCTAACCAACCCCAACCCTGCCCCATTGTTCAACGACATCACACCCTTTTCCAAAACCCAACCCGATTTAACCACATCTTCTGCAAGGTCAAAACTGCCGTCGAGGTCAATGTATTTGGTATGGGGACATGAAAAAGCGACGTGTAAAGCCGCCGCGATGCTCACAATGGATTCATCGTTGCAACCCCAGAATAAATCAACTTTGGCAGCTTCGGCAATCGTTGCCATTTTTAAAGCTTCCCGGATGCCACCGCATTTCATTAATTTTATATTGAAAATACCGACCCTTTTTGTACCGCCTAAAAACAACGCCATTTCTGTATCTTTCAGACTTTCATCGGCTGCAATTTGTTGGCGTATATCATAAGGCAGCGTTAACAAGGCTTTTTCTTGCCCAACAGGTGTTGGTTGCTCGACCAATTCAATATTTAAGTCTTGGATTTGGCTGAAAAAATCAACGACTTGGTTGGTTGCATAGCCTTGATTGGCATCTACGCGGATGCGCATGGCTTGTCCGAATCGTTCACGTAGTTTTACCAAACGCTCAACATCTTCTAACATATCTAAACCTAATTTTACCTTTAAAATACGAAAACCAGCCTCCCAATATTCATTCGCTTCAGCGACCGTATCTGCTACATTTTTAATACCGATGGTAACTGACGTTGGCATGGAAGGGATTTTCTGCCCATAAAACTGTGCTATCGGCAATTTTAGATATTGACAAAACGCATCGTGCAAAGCAATATCCATGGCGGCTAAGGTGCCTGGCGCGTGCGGAAATGCCTTGGATACTGAGGGGATAATTGAAAAAATTTCGGCGACGTTGCATCCGACAAAACGTTGAATATCATCACTTTGTAAATTCCTCAACGACATATCGGCATCTTCACCCACCACCTCTTTTGCAGGATTGGCTGCACCTAAACCAATGATGCCGTTTGACAATTCAACTTCAACAAAAACGGATTCAACGTCTGAAATGGTTTTAGTCGCTATCGTGTAGGGGCGGGTTAAAGCGAGGTTTTTTTTATAAACTTTTATGGATTTTATGGTCATTTTGAATGAATTTCAACGTGTTATTTCTAAAATACCATGCGTTGTAGAATTTAGGAAAGATTTAATAAATTGTTCATCACGTAAAAGAATGGATTCTATTATTATGGTGGGCAGATTCCCCGTATTCATACGAATAACTTTAGGTGGAAAACCTTGCATTGTAACTAAATTTATAAAATCCGTATCTTTAGTCAAAATGCTAAAATTATTTGCTTTCGCAAAACGCCAAACTGTAATATCATCAGATGCTTCCATATTGAAATCGGCAACATGCTGGATTCCTTCAAAAACCGTTGCCAGTCTTCGGACAAGTTTGGGCGACAAATTATTGTCAATTAAAATCATCGTTTTCTCATTTTACGTTACAATTTGCTTTACTTTTTCAGATGCCGCGGCATAAGCCAAACAAGCCAAAATGTCTTCCCGTGTCAACATAGGAAAATCATCTAAAATTTCTTCAAAACTCATCTCGGCTGCCAAATAACTCAAGACATCATAAACAGTAATGCGTAAACCCCGAATGCAAGGTTGCCCACTGCGTTTTCCCGCTTCCATCGTAATGATTGTTCGATAATCAACTGTCATAATTTTTATAGTTTTTTACAAAAATAGATATTAAAATCTTAAAATCTTATAAAATTATTGTTCTAAAACCTTTTTTTCAATCGCTTCTATCACCTCACCTACGCCATCTTCTAACGCCAACACAACAGGTATTTTCAACTGCAATCTTAGTTTTTGCTGAATCGCTCTGGCTTTTTCGAGCGTTAATCCATGTGTGTTTAACGTCACTGCAATCGTCGTTGCGCCATACATTTTTATCAGCTGAATTTCAGATTTTACTGAGGGGATGATGGCTTTAATATTGTCCTCCGTGCCTTCATAATATTTGCGACCGGGTATGGCTTGTAAAACCACCCATTTTGCACCGCCTGATAGTAAAAATTCTGAACCCGTTGGACCAATCGGATTTCGCAAGGCAGATTGTCCGTTCAGAAACATAATATCTGGTTTTTGTTCATCATAGCATTTCAAAATCTGCGTTTCCAATTCGCCTGTTAGGAAGTCATTTATGGTCGAATCGAATATAAAAGCGTAGCGTCCGTCTTGCATCCAGCCTGTTTGTCCTGTGGAAATAATTTCGGCTTTGTAGTTTTTCAGGCGCATCGCTTCTACTAAAAAACGGGCAGTTGTTCTTTTGCCAACGGCGCAATCCATACCCAAAACAGCAACTCTTGGGGTGGTCACATTCATGATTTCACCCGACCAATAAGCCATTTCAGACGGCGTTTTGGTGCGTCTAACATCTATCAAAGTGACATTGTTTTGCTTTGCCAAAGCCACAAAATCGGGTTTTTCATTCAATTTTTCGTGCAAGCCATTGATAATGTTTAGTTTATGCTTTATGCCAACTTTCAACACGTCTAACATTTCTGACGGTATTTTTCCACCCGCAACGGCGACCCCAATGATGAGATACTGAGGGGTATAGCCCAAACTTTTTATAGCCGTTTCGATGTCTGAGAAAATCGGAATATCACGTGAGATACCGTCTAAAACGTCTCCAGCATCTTTACCCACCGTAGCGAAGTCAATGACGCCGACAATATCGAATCTCTCGCTGCTGCGAATCAATCCATGTGCTGTTTTGCCGTTTTCGGTATCAAGCAAGCCGTGTGTGAGAATGAGGGCGGTTTCTTTTGTCATTTTTTAAGTGCATTTATGGGTTGCAAAACTAAGAAACTGTTTGGCAATAGCAAAAAAGCATACTTATTACTGAATAGAACTTTAGCGTTGGTTTGAAAACATCTTTTCTTCAATCTATGATTGAGCAGGGATGTCGGTATTTTCTTTTCATTAAAACCCAAAGCTATTCATCTAACCCATCCGCCATACGGCTTAATATTTCTGCCATACCATCTTACACCATTAACTTTGCCCTCGAATCAAAGTCAAAGCTACTTTACTAAAATGCACAGGTTTTTATTCAAACCTGACGTAAAACTAAGCCTAATGTCTATTTTAAAAACCAATTATTTATCCGAACAATTCTTCCTAAAAATCGCCTTTTCCTTCTTATTTTTTTGTGTTTTGGAAAAAACAACGGCACAATCAACCATTCGTGGGACGATATTAGACGAGACGGCGACTCCTTTGCCTTTTGCGGCGGTCTCTTTATTGCATTTGCCCGATTCAACGATTTTTGTTCAAGGACAAACCAACGATGAAGGGAGTTTTAGATTTGCCTCCGAAGGACAAAATGAGCGTTTTCTTTTGCAAATAAGTTATGTCGGCTATGAGTTTTTCAGTCGTGAAATCTTAGCCACTGGCAGCCGTTTTGATACCCTCGATTTTGGCAACGTAAAATTAGTACCCCTCAGTAAATTGCTCGATGAAGCCATTGTTACAGCCACCCGCGAAGCCGTACAAATCAAAGGCGATACAATGGCTTTTGATGCTAAAAGCTATCAAACGCAGCCGAATGCCATGGCGGGTGATTTGATTAAAAAATTGCCCAGTGTTGAAATAGAAAAAGACGGAACAGTGAAAGCACAAGGCGAAGATGTTCAACAAATATTGGTAAATGGTAAGCCTTTTTTTGGCACCGATGTGCAAATTGCGTTGCAAAATCTGCCTGCCGATGCCATCGAATCGGTAGAGATTTATGACAAAAAGAGCGACCAATCGGCTTTTACAGGCATTGACGATGGCGTGCGGCAAAAAACCATCAATATTCGATTAAAGAAAACTTTGACCAAGACGAATACAGGGAAAATCGTCGGCGGTTATGGCACCGACGATCGTTATCTGGGGCGTTTGAACTACAATAGTTTTTCTGAAAAGCAAAACATTACATTTCTGGGTGCAGCCAACAACATCAATCGAACGGGTTTTGCGCAAGAAGATTTCTCTTCATTTACAGGGCAGAATAAACGGGGTGGCAGCAACTTTAATACACCGCAACAAGGACAAAATGCGTCAAAAGGTTTTCAAAACACCCAAAGTGGCGGCATTAATTTCACCAATAATTTAACTTCAAAGACAGAGCTGACAGCCAGTTATTTCTACAATAATCAAAGTACCTTAAACGATAGGACTGTTGACAGACAGAATTATTTGCCGACATCGACGTTTTTTACGCACGCCAAAGCGATAACAGAAACCGACAACAAAAATCATCGAATCAACGCCACGATAGATCAAAAAATAGATTCATTGACCTCTTTTCGCTTTACTGCCAGTGGTTCTTTTACAGAAAACAGGTATGAAAGCAATTCCGATTCCAGAAATCTAAAAGGTGATACATTATTACAAAATCAACAGAACCGGCATTCGTTTACTGAGGGGGGTGGTTTTGGTGGTTCGACCAATTTTTTGTTGCGCCGACGCTTAGGCAAAGCGGGGCGGACAACTTCCATCAACTTTTCTTATAGCCGGAACACCAGCGAACGAGACGCCGCCTTACAATCGAAAGTGAATTATTATGATGTCAATGGATTTGCTTATCGCAATGATACTATTGACCAAACGGACGATAGAACTAACCGACGCAACAACTATACGACCACCGTTTCTTATACAGAACCCCTCAGTAAAAAGATGATTTTGGAAGGCAATTACCGCATTGGTTTTGCCGACAACTACGCCAATCGAGATGTTTACAATATAAAAAATGGGGAAATACTGTCGCTGAACACCGATTTGAGTAATTTGTACAACAATACGTTTGTGTATCATCGTGTCGGCACAAATCTGCGGGTATTGGGTGGCACGAAATATAATTTTTCAACAGGTTTGCAATACCAAAACTCTGTTTTAAAAGGTGAATTCATTACACGTAAAGATAATTTAGAGCAAACTTTTCAGTATTTATTGCCAAATATGCGTTGGGATTATAATTTTTCAAAGCAAGAACGCTTGAATTTTACTTACGAAACAGATGTCAACGAGCCATCAATTGATCAATTGCAACCTGTAAGGGATAATGGCGACCCGTTAAATTTATATATTGGCAATAAGGATTTAAGACCAGAATATGCGCATCGTTTGCGGTTGCGTTACAGCAATGTCAATAAAAAAACGCTCACTTATTTTAACGCCAATCTCAATGGCACGTATTCGACGAATAAAATTGCGAATATGATGACAGTCGATACGCTTTTCAGACGCATTACGCAGCCCGTCAATACGCCTTCTGCATATCAAGGAGATGGTCATCTGTCTTATGGCATTCGTTTTTGGCAACAACGGATGCGTATGAATGTGTCGTCGAGTGGTTCGGTGGCGCGCGGCACGAGTTTTATCAATGGCGTAGAGAATATCAATGACCGCTACAATGTTTCAACCAGTTTTCGGACAGAGTTTCAGATGCCAGATACCTTTGAGTTGAGTTTGCGGGCGGTTGTGCGATATTCAAAGACGGATTATTCCTTCCAAACAAACCTGCAACAGTGGTATTGGACGTATAATTACGAGGCGGATATGACCATTGGACTCCCCCTCAGTATGCGCTTCAATTCGACATTCGATTATACCATTATGACTGGTAAAACCTTTGGCACAACGCCGGGTATTCCACTTTTGAGTTTGGCTTTGACCAAATATTTTGATAAAAAACGCACCATGGAATTGCGTTTGACGGTTGTGGACGTATTAAACCGCAACACTGGCATCAATCGGACGGCAGATGGCAATTATATTCAAGAAGAAGTGGTGCGCTCTTTGGGACGTTATGGACTTATGACGTTTACTTATGCTTTAAATGCGAAGATGAAAGGCGGAAAAGGGAGTGGCGGTGGAAAAAAACGAAATAATGAATAGTTTTTTTAAACATTTACCACACAATTAATGTGTGGTAAATGTTTAAAAAGATTAGCTTTGTTATTCCGTTTTTAACTTATTTCTTCACCTATAAAAATCATAACTAAAATGAAAGCAATCCCTATAGTATTTTCTCTTTTAGTTACCTTATTTTTGATGAATAGTACAGTAATGTACAGCCAAATTGTTATGCTTAAAGGTGCTGTAATACTTATACCAGAGCCGTCTTTTGGGGCGGCTGATGCAGGAATTGAATTTAAAGTCAGTAAAAACATAAGCCTCGAATTGTCATACAGCATAAGCACGCGTGGTAATTACGATCACTTTGACAAAGATGTTTTGTCATTCCAATCACGTTATTATTTCAAAGGAAAAAGATGGAATCAATCTCCTTTTGTGGGTTTAGTTATCCAAAAATTCCATAGAAAGAATGCTGCTGAAACTTATATAGAGAGAGACAACCTGAAGTATGAAACCTATGAAACGCATAAACAGGCTTTGGGTGTGATTTTGGGACAACATATCAAGATATATAAACGTCTCGGCTTGGATATTCATGGCGGTGTCGTGTATCAAAAAGGCGACGAAACATATAGGCTATATAATTCTATTCCTTTTAAACCCATAGAGTTCCTGAATAAAAAAAATGTTGTTAGCACGCGCCCCTTCGCAGGGCTTAATCTGTATTTAGCTATAGGTAAAATGCCACCAAAGGTTGAAAAAACGAAGCGTGCATCGGATTCAAAACAGTCTTAGGAAATTTAAAAAATTTCCTAAGACTAAAATCCCCCCCCTCAGTATATTTCACTC
>JANMJN010000030.1:0-4631 GCA_031371355.1 Saprospiraceae bacterium | reverse complement strand
ATTGTCAGCGAAGACTTTAATGAGCAAAGTGATGTTGACTTATTGGTCACTTTTTCGGGTGTTCCTATGCTTGATTTTGCGGACAATTATTTCAATTTTCAAGATGCGTTACAGAAAATTGTGGCGCGAAAAGTAGATTTAGTGATTGAGAAAACCTTGACCAATCCTGTTTTAATCCGTTCTATTCATAAATCAAAACAAGCCATTTATGCAGCCGCTTGAACGTATCCGAAAATGGTTGATTGATATGCAAACTGCTATACAACATATTGACAGCTATTTGGGTACAGACCGCAATTTTGAAGAATATGAAAACAGTTGGCTACTCAAACGAGCTGTTGAACGTGAACTTGAAATCTTTGGCGAAGCGACCAATCGTATTTTAGCTGCCGAACCCAATATCGCCATAACCGATGCTCGAAAGATTGTCAATTTGAGAAACCTTATCATTCATTCCTACGATGCCGTTTCTGATGAAATTATCTGGGCTATTATCCATAAAAACCTACCTGAATTAGCTATTGAAATCCAATCTCTTTTTGATAATGACTATCAGGAAGAAGCGGATGATTGATACTTTTTTGCCCTTGAAAAAACGCCCCCCTCAGTATGCGACATACTGAGGGGGGCGTTTTAAAAAATGAAAGACCGAAAAACCTAACCCGCCACCTTCAAGCCCTGTGTTTCAGGATTCGGCATCAACCGCACCGTAAGGGTATTGACTTTACCACGTTTGAGTTTCGGCATCGGCAATTGAAGGGCGAGATAGCCTTCTTTGACAATCTCCAATGTATCGGTTTTAAGGTTGTCTTTTTTGACATTTTTGTCGTTTTTAGCGTTTTTAGTGTTTTTACTGTTTTTGGTAGTTCTGACTTTTTTGTCGTTTTTCACGGTGGCAAAACCGTTCTCAGCTGTTTTTGCTTCAAAATTCTGTCCGATGTCTCTGATGGTCGCACCTTCAATTTTTTCACCTGTCACGTCGTCAAGGGTGATGAGTTTGAGTTGAGTCGGTGTGCTGGCGGGTTTTCTGATGGTCGCGGCTTTCTCAAACTTGGCGTAGAAGTCTGGAATACTGTCTTTGATATGGAGCAGGGTAGGGGCGATACGGTCATTGACAATGGCACAGGCTTGGGTCGTCAAAGACTCGGATTTGCTGACTTCGGTACTGGTTTCGCTGCGGACACTTTTGGTTTTAGGTACATCGCCTTTGAATTGGCTGACTTGAGCTTCAAAAGCCGTGATATCGGCAGCTTGTAAGCCCCGTTTGGCTAAGTCAGCGGCATTGATGGTTTTGAGTTGTGTCGTCAAATTGCTGCAATGTAGGTGCAGTTCGCTGTCTTTGGCTTTGATGATTTGTTTCTCAAATTGTTTCAATTGTTCTTTGAGTTGCTTGTCGCCTTTGTGGGCAGCATGGGCATTGCCAGAACCAATCATTTTTTTTGCCGCAGCCACAATACGGGCTTTCAAACCTTGTTTGGCACTGGTGATGTCGGCGGTGGACAAAGCGGCTTTTTCAAGAGCGGCTTCGATCTCGGGCAATAAAAGTGTGAGTTCTTCGGCATCTTCTGCTAAGGCTGGGGCGAAGGCATAAGCTTCTTGGTTGGTTTTGAACAATTCCACGACAGCGGTAATCATGTTCACGCGCGCATTTTTAAGAGCGTTCATATTGATTATTGGATTTAAGATTAATGAAAAAATGAATTTAATTTTCCACAAATATATTCCGCTTATAAATGTCGCGCAAGTGTTGTTTTTTAGATAGATATATTTTTTTGTTAAATAGTTGTTAATGGTTATTTGTGGCGTGTGTTTCTATGCATAACCTTATTTGTAAAAAATATTCTTTTCAATAATTTAGTCGTAAGACCTATCTTAAAAATAAGTGCTAATCCCAAACTGCCAAACCGCCGTCAAAGCTGGTGGATTACCTAAAATATCTTTTTGCCAATGATACCGATAATTGAGCCGTAAAACCGTTTGAGGGCTTGGTCTGAAACTAATGGCTGGGACAATAGCAAAAAAATCATCGCTGATATTGCCGTTTGTTTCTTTGAATTGTCCAATATTCCAATCCACATATTCTAAACGACACGCCATATTCAGAACAGTTTTTTCCCAACCGAATATTTTTTTACGCAAAACAGGTTGTACAATATCCAAAAAGCCACCTTGTTGTCGCTTGCCAAATTGCTGCGAATACGTGTCAGCGACATCAACTTTTATCCATGTCCATTCACCATTGATATAGGTATTGAGCTTTGGCAAAGTTGTATTAAAATCAAGAGCAAAAGCATGTATCCATCGTTTTTTATCTAAAACAATACCGTCTATTTGAAAAGAATTATACACATTGCCCATATAAGAAAGACCTATTTCGCCCCATTTTTGATGATTAATCGCGGTTTTAAGGGTATAACATGGTTGTCCATTAAAACTTTCTTCAAAACGCTCCGCATTGGCTTTTGCCGCAGGTAAAAAAGTTTTGTTTTCGGTATTAGAAATGATTTTATCGTTAAAACCATTCGTCAAATAGGCTTCGTAACCAAATGTCCAATCCGATTTAAAGAATTTTCCATACGCTCCAAAGCCAACATTTGACAGCGTTGCGGGTAACAATTGCGTGGCTGAAAAAGGACGGTCAATGAACTCCCATTTGGGTCCATCATGGTTTTGATTAAATGCACCAATTGGGTTCATTAAAATGCCTCCCCGCAGGTTAAGAGCCGTATTTAATTGGATATCCATTGAAGCAAATTCAATATTAATCTCTTTTGCGCCGTCTTCAAATTCTATTTCAGATAAAAATTTTATCTTTTTAGTAATCGTTGAAGACATGAAAATAGTCAATCGGCGCATCTGAAAAGAGACTCCCTCAGTAATCCCGTCTTCATTCACATATTGTGAATTGGCTTCTATATAACCGCCTAATGCAACGGGCATTTTACTCATTTGTAGGAAAGGACGATTGTAAACAGCGTCCATATTCAGCGTTTTTACGGTGTCTTGTGGTGTCGTCCGTTTAAAAAAGGAGCTATCGGTTTGAGCAAAACTGTTGAAAGTGATAAATAAAAGATTAAGACAATAAAATGTATATGTTTTCATTATCCATCGTTGTTTTAAATGATTTAAGATTTTTTTCGGCGGGACCTTTTGTCACTTTTCCTTCCAAATCGTATGTTGAACCATGGCAAGGGCAGACAAAACGATTGCCTTGAACTTCTACTTCACACCCTTGGTGCATACATTCTGTCCAATAAGCCACATAATTATCTGCGATTTTATAGACACAAATAGGATATTTCTGATTAACAACCTGCACAAAAACATAAGTTCGGTTCAGCGTTTTATCTTTTTTAAGATAAGTAAACTCCGATTTAGGAACAACTATCTGATTTGTCAAAACTTGTGTTTTGGCATAATAAGCCGTTGTACAGCCTTCTAAACCTGCACTCAATACCGCTAATCCTAAGCACGATTGACACGATTTTTTTATAAAATCTCTCCGTTCCATCTTTTTTAAAGGCTTTGTAAAAATTGAGTTAATTGTTGTTTTTCCGTTGCGCTTAAAGATTTGAATTTTTGACGGCTTTTATCGCCTTCACCGCCGTGCAATAAAATAGCGGCTTCAATGCTTTTAGCTCGACCATCGTGGAGTAAAAAATACTGCCCTCCTTGCGAATTTTTTGATAGACCCAAGCCCCACAAAGGCGGCGTGCGCCATTCTGCCGATTTCGCCCCTCCCTCAGTATAACCGTCATTTAATTCATTGCCCATGTCGTGCAACAGCAAATCCGTGTAAGGTTGTATCGTTTTATTGGATAATGCCGCAATCGGTGCATCGCCCGTTTTTAAATTTGCTTTGTGACAACTTTCGCAGCCTATATTTTTGAACACCTGTTGTCCTGACATAACATCGGGATTATTGGTATTTCGTTGAATCGGCGCTTTTAAAGTGCGTAAATAAAGCACCACATTTTGAACCGTCTGATTACTCACTTCGGGTTCAATGGCTTGTTTTGAATAGGTGTCAAATGGTTCATAACTCGATGTAAGACCCATGTCTTGATTGTAAGCATTTGCTGTTTGCTGTAATAAGTCATAAACAGCCGCTTTTTTACCAAAACGACCTATGTTTTTCCCATTTTTAAATACAGCATTGGATTTTACTTGGACATAATGAGGCATCTTAATCCAATTTGGTACACCGCTGATACCGTCATTATCGGCATCATAAGGGTCTGCCATTGCCAAAATATCGCCATCAGCAACAAATTCTAAAAACCCCAACCCTGTATTGGCAGGAGGCGTAAACCGAGAAAAAGTAGCACCGATTGGTATATTTTCAGGTTGAAAATTAGGTAAAGCTCTATGTTGCAATTGAGGACCGCCAAACTGTAAAAACTGATTGCCCAGACTATCCGTTTGCCCAAAACGGGTTAAGGTTGTGAAAGGATGTCCTTTGCCGTCTCCTGCATGGCAACTACCGCAGCTTGTTGCTACGAAGAGAGGTCCTAAACCGTTTTCTTTTGTAAAAACATCATTGTTAAAAGCCACATCGCCATCGAGAAAAATCTTTTGCTCAGTAGTTGAAAGTCCTTCTACCATGCCATCCAAAATGTTGTCTTCGGGTA
>JANMJN010000017.1:0-5538 GCA_031371355.1 Saprospiraceae bacterium | reverse complement strand
GTGGTGAAGGTCGTCATTGATAAACCAATCGGCAGGAGTTGCTTGTTCCGACACCGCTTTCAAAGCAGGATGCGGTTCAATCAAAGCAATAATACTCGTCCAGCCACCATAAGAAATGCCAAAAATACCTGCTTTGCCATTGTTATTCGGTATGTTTTTCAACAACCAATCAATGGTGTCGTAAGTATCGCTGCTTTCGTCAATACTTTTATTATCTGCTTTGTCACGACTCATACGCAGCATCTCAAACTTGCCTTCTGATTTATACCGTCCACGTATATCTTGCCGCACAAAAATGAATCCCTCAGTAGAGAGTTCAGGATTGGCAAATATCGGCATCGGACCATCAGTCACACCGTAAGGCGTGCGGGTGATAAGAAAAGGATAAGAGGCTGCCTTATTCTTAGGTATAAAAATCAAGGTATTTAATTGCACACCATCCCGCATCGGAATCATCACCATCTTTCGCTCGTAATCAAAATGTGTCGGTAAGCGGGAAAGTACATCAAAAGGCATATCCATCAAAGCATAATCCGCCCACCCGTTGTAATTATAATGCCACCACTCAGAAGGTTCAACCGTAAAACCATTTTTCGCCATCACTGCTTTCATTAATTCACGGTTTTTCAAGGCAACCTTGTCTTTGACGGGTGCATCCGCCCACGATGCCTTGATGTCGCTGTCGTAAGGCGTAGGCATGGCGAGTTCATTGCCAGATTCTAAATCCACAAGCGTCATATCTAAAGCACAACCGCGATTGTGTCTTGAACCACTCCACGGAGAAGCCACATAAGTCGAATCTGGTTTGCTTTCATAAAACTGAACCGTCACGGCATAAGGACGATAGCCGTCATAAATTTTGATGCCGATACCTTGTTTATTCAGTTCTTCTTGTGCTTTTGCCAATGCTTTGATGACAGGCAAGCGGGCAAACGCCTTGGCATCTTTATAAAAAACCTTTTTCAAGAAATTATTCTCTGTGGCGTAACGAATATCGAGGACAATATTGGGGATTCGGGTTTTGATTTCAATCAAAGCCTTATTGCTATCTGTTTCGATTTGACTCAAATAAGCGTCCACATCGCTCACGATACTGAGGGGGTAGCCGTATTTGTTTTTGGCTTGTGCAAACAGACCTTGCGCTACGCAAATGAATGTGAATAAGAGTAGAATAGTCTTCTTCATTGTTTTATTTTTTGTGATAAAAGTATAAAACTTACAGCAATAATCTACTTTATTGCCGCAATAGAAACTAAAACAGCAGAAACAGGGCGTTAAAATGTGTAATAACCCGAAAGCCCAAAACGTCAAAACGCAATTGGATAATATCAATCGCAAGCGGGGTGGCGCACCTCAAGGGAAAAAAGGTGATGGAGATACGACACCACCCACAAAGTAGTTTAGTGTAGCATAAAAAAAGCCTTGTACGTCTTTGAAGAGATATACAAGGCTTTTTTTTATGTTACCTACCCAGTTATAACCTATCTCCTACCCAGTTGAATTATATCTTTACGGTTGCTTTTTTTGTCATTAAGAAGAAATCTTTGTCGTTTGTAGCATTGGTTAATGACAAAAGAAACAATAGAGATTCTTTCTGAACGACAAAAAGCGGCTTCTATACTGGGGGAGGTCTGTTTTTATCAAAAAAGACGGAGCGGCTACTATGAAAAGATTTTTACAGAACCGCCCCGTTTTAATGATGAATGATGAGAGATGAATGATGAATATACTGAGGGGGGTATTCATCTCTCATCATTCATCATTACTGTTTCACAAACTTCACTTGCTCCGTTCCCACTTTTAAGAAATAAGCCCCTTCGGGTAATGCTGACACGTCTATGCGTTGTGCTGCTTTACCATTCAAAACTTGTTGTCCTAAAAGATTGAATATTTGGAAGTTTGCTTCGTCCCTCGCAATGACAAAAGATGTTTCGATAGTCAAGACATTAAAAACAGGATTGGGATAGACTTTTAGTTTATTGCTGCTTTTCAAAGAGACAGACACCACTTTCGAGAGCGTTTCTTTACCATCGTTGTCAATTTGACGCAAACGGTAGTAGCTTGTACTGAAGGGGGTATTGTCCACAAAGTCATACGTTGCTGCTTTGGCTTTGGCATTGACGAAGCCGAGCATTATCCATTGTCCACTCTCCATTAACCGTTCTACTTGGAAGCCTTTGTTGTTCACTTCATTTGCCGTTGTCCATGTCAATAGGTTGCCCGATACGGAGGGGGTGCCTGTGAAGTCGAGCAACTCGACAGGTAGAACTACTGCCGTTAGATAGTAATCAGTTTGACTCGCTTCCATTGCTTGCCGATCTGTCTGCGATAACTCTTCATTATACAACACAATTTCAGGTGTCCAGAAATCGCCCGAACCATTGTCATCATTTCTATTGCCTATTTTCATCGGATTGCCAAGATCTTGAAAATATTCCAACGTAAGACTACCCGATTGAGTGCCATTTAGGTAACTGTAAAAAGTACCAGATGTAAGAGGTATCGTAAAAGCATATACAGAAGCCGCAACACTGCTGCTGACATCCGCCCTTGGGTCAGCTTGTGCAATTGAAATAAAGGTGAAAGTCACATTAGATGGGTCTCCTACATAAAAATCTCCAGCAGAGTTTGCAAAATCAAAAGGAGATGGAAAACCACTATTTGTTTTGGTTATTAAGGAACTGGATGTGCTTGAGTTACCTTTTGCGACTGCTACCATTGACGCACCCGCCGTAAAAATAGTTTGTGCAGTTGTTGCCAAATGAGCTGTTCCGAAATAAGGCGATACTTTGCTATTGTTACTGCCAGTGTTGTACAGCCTATCCACCACACCTGCATCTACCAGTCGCGGTTGAAGGTTGGCTGTTGCTTGGCTGGCATTGATGCCGTTGCCGCTTTGGTCGTACCAAATCGTTATAAAACCACTATTAGCACCCACAAATGTTTTTAAAGCGGCGGTATCTATATCACCATTCGCCGTGAAACCAATGTTTTGGGTCGCATTGTCGCTACTTCGGCGCACTTGCACAACGCTACCAGTATAAGCAGCATTTAATTTGCGCATACTGTATATGACCACAGGTGTTGCTGCAACGTTCACGGTTTTGGTAACCGTGCTACTCGTTGCCCTTAGGCTGTTTGTTCCCGTTCCTCCTGTTATTTTTGCGTTTAGACTGTTTGTTCCTGTTAAAAAACAAAGAGCTAAAGCACCCAGCACGTAGCGGGTAGCGAAAAGTTGTTCCCTAAGAAACAGATTGAGTTTGTTGAAAAAAGTCATTTTGATACTTTTTTTAATTAGATACGGTGCCTCCATTAGCGCATTTCGGCGTTGCGTTGTCCTTGCTTTTGGTTCTAAGCGGTCATCCTAACGGATACAGTATTTTACTTTCTGTTGTGCAGAAGCAATACGAAGCCTCTGTACTGAGGGGGTACCTCAATACGGTGTTTATAAAATTCATCAAAGTATATTTAAGCAGAAAAAAAGAAAAGTGCAGCTATGCCAAAAGCTGAGGCTTTGTTTGTGATAAAAGGTTATCGTCGGTTGTCTAACGACGCATTAAAATGAGTGCTTTTGTAAATGAAGGTTAAGAAGAATTATACACAAAGCTACGCTCATATAAATGAGAAAAAAAATATGTAGGTATTTAAATGACGAATACCCCGCTGGTGTACAAGAGTGCCCCTTCTGATGCCATGAGTTGGTTTTTGGGAAAATATACTGAGGGGGTAATTACATGCAACATTATTAGAGAATCGTTGGTGATAGGCAGAACCGTTGAAAACTGGAGGGTCGTCCACAATCCCCACGAAGCGAACGACCCACATATTCCAGTAAAGCAAACGTGCTATTCTTTAGAAAATCATTTGGTAGGTGTCATTAAAATGATGAAACAAAGAGATACGATAAAATGGGAAAGTCTGGTGCAATTTACCTTTCTATAAAACTCTAATGCACAAAGCTATGCTTGTATAAATGAGGAAAAAAATGTGTCGGTATTTAAATGACGAATGACCCTCTGGTGTACAAGAGTACGCTTCTGATGCCATGAGTTTGCTTTTTCGAAAAATATAAGATATGTCATCTATGCAGGATTCAAACATTTCTTTACATTTGTAGCAAAAGCGAGACGGCTTTAAAAGTTCACACAACAACATGACCATACGCACCATTATCATTGACGACTCTCCCGATTGGCGAGACCTTCTCACACGCTTTGTCAAACTGCATACAGTACTGGAACTTGTTGGTACGTACTCTTCTGCACTTGAAGCCTATCCACACATTATCAAGAATGAAATAGACTTTATTTTGACGGATATAGATATGCCCGATTTAAACGGCATTGAATTCATCAAAAACCTTGAGCGTCCGCCGCTTGTGGTGTTTGTTACGTCTCACCTACAATTTGCCATCGAGGGTTTTGAAGCGGCGGCGGTTGATTATCTCGTAAAACCCTTTGAAATGCCTCGATTCTTGCAATGTATCGAGCGTGTCCGGTTGCGTTTTGAAGCCGAGACTGCCCTCAAAACCAACGATTCGGACAGTGATGATGAATATTTTTTCATAAAGGTCAATCAAGATTCAATTAAGCTGCGCTACAATGAGGTTGTGTATATGCAGGCTATGGAGAACTATGTTTCAGTACATACAGTCTCAGGCACCGTTCATACGGTGATGCTGCGCTTGAGCAATTTCGAGAAAACCTTGCCTGAGAACATCTTTATGCGCTGCCACCGTTCCTACTTAATCAATTATCGTTTATTAACACACATCAATAAAACAACTCTTTCGCTCGTGGGTGGGCATGAAGTGCCGATAAGTGAACACTACTTTGATAAGATACAACGCGATATAGTGTTTGAAAAAACAATACGGCGGTAATGGTGAATGGTGAATGGTGAATGATAGGATGCAGTTGCAATTCGTTATCGATACATTTTTTAATGCACGAACAACATCTAACATCTTGTAACCGCCGATTTCAATCGGCGGAAAATGATGCCTCCCCACCATCCACATCTATCATCTTTTCAAAACATCACATTTAAAAGCGTCTTTTGATGTGATGTTTTGAAAAGATGATAGATGTGAGAAGAAGCGAGCGTTGAGTCCCCTCGTTGAAACGAGGGGTTACAAGATGATAGATGTGACCCGATGTCGTTACCAGACTCCTCTCTTTGGTCGGGGGGAGAAGGGTATTATTTAATCTTAAGACTTTGACTATGAACAAAATCTACGCGCTACTTATTTTGAACTTACTCTCATTTGCTGCCAATCTAACAGCTCAAAGCAATATCCCGACAATCAAAGCCCAATTGCGGATAAGCAATGCCGACAGTTGCCAATTGTATTATGAATTGGGTAAAGAATACAGCGATGTAAATGTGGATTCTTGTTTAGATTTTCTGAAAACCTCCTTAGCGATAGCTGAGCGTCGAAACAATGCTTTTGGTGTTGCACAAGCGATGCAACGCATTGGCTACACGTATGTTGTTCATAGGAGAGATGATGTCAAAGCGGTAGAATGGTTGAATAAA
>JANMJN010001365.1:0-3253 GCA_031371355.1 Saprospiraceae bacterium | reverse complement strand
CGCTCTTTATTTTCAACTTTGTACCATTCAACTGGTTTCCCTTCTGCATTTTCAGATTGGTATGTTTCTAATGATTTCCCTGCTGCCTTACCACCTTTTACGGCTTTGTCTTTATTCTCATTAAAACCTTGTGCATTGTCTTGGACAGCTAAAAAACGAGTTGTTTCTTCACCTAATTGAGTAAAGATTAGTTCTAAGGCAGTCATGTTATCCCGTAGGTCTTGGCTCGGCTTTTCTAACCCTTTCAGTTTCTTATGTTCACTGGGTTTTACGCCAAATGTACCTTGTGAAATAATAGCCGTTAAAATGCTATATTCTTGACCCTCTTTAACCCCTCTGTTTTTCCATTCATCGGTTAATTTATTCCGTGCTGTAATGGACTCTAAACGCTGTGCTATCCATTCATCGGAATAACCTTTTGCTTTGTAATAGTCTAAATTTCGTGCTATTCCAATTTCGGGTTTTTCCATTTCTTCAATGCGTTCAGTTCCAACTTGCGCCAGCCACAATTTAAACGGTTCAGCCTTGAATGAAGGTACGGACATAATTATCCTTAGTATGCCCTGTGTGTTGGCGCAATCGGTTTTATAACTTTTGCCGTCTATTGAAAGTAATTTCAGTTGTATCCAAAACGGATACGACTGATTATCTTTAAGTATCGCCTTTTTTACCTTATTCCAATATTGACGGGGCAAAGGGCTTTCGGTCAAACCCTCAATAACATCTACAACGGAAAAGTACCATTGTTCATCATGCCAAACTTTTCTAATCTCTTTACCCTCAAAGGGTGTTAATTCGTTGTTTTCCATTTTTGATTGATTTTTAAATCGTTTCTCTATTAACTATGAAAAAAAGGCGTGTTCTATGGCTAATTACGGTTTAAATTTCATTACTTAATTACGTAATAAATATAAATACGTAACTACCTATTCATATCTTTTTCATGTTTGAATAGATTAACCGCAGTTTCTAAAACGTCCGCCGTTGTCATTTCCTTTTCAACGGCATAGGTTTTAAGCCATTTAACCAATGATTTTTGCATCATGGTCGTTAGCTTAACCCGTCCTATTGCAGCTTCTTTCAAAGGTCGCCCACTTTGCGCTGCCGCCGTTGGGCTTGCTTGTTGTCCTGTCAATTGTTGCACCGATGCGTTAACTGCTTCGATGCTTGGCAGGTCGTCGGTTTCGTTCATTTCCATTTTTAACTTTGCGATTTCAGTTTGTATTGAGTCAAGTTTAGAGACTTTTTGCTTTATCATGCTGTAATGATTTTTATTAGTTCGTTGGTGAATGATGAAAAGTTATGTTTTGCGCTATTGGTACTGAGGGGGTCGTATAGGCTTGTAATGGTGTCCGCGTCTCTGAAAAGTGAATAGTCATTCAAGCCATTGACCAACATTTTTAGATTTTCAGATTCTTTCAAAATCTCTAAATCTTCATTCAATAGTGCATTGGCTTTACTTCGTGCTTTCTGCAAATTAATGAAACCAAACGCCTGTAAATTGCGATTCTGTAAGGCTCTGATATTTTGAACTTTGCGAATGAAGTTGAAATAATCAACCGTACTTTCAAGGTTGTAATTACCCGCTACAAACGGAATAAATAAGTAATCAACGTACATCAAAGCCTTTGTAATTTCTTGCGTCTCAATGGGCTGTGTGTTGTCCATTTTACCCGCCACGTCAATAAAAATAAGTTGATACTCTTTGTCAAGGCGTTTGATGTTCGCCTGTAAGTCCGTTATTGAGTAATTGAGAACGTCAAACGGTGCAACGTCTGTTTGATAGGCTTTAAGGTCTAATTTTCGCGCTCGGATAACTGATTTCTGAGGGTCTAAATCAATAACAACCGTCCGCAAATTACACGGCTCTTGGCTCAATGCCGTTGCTGCCATTACGGTAACGGCTGTCTTACCACAACCGCCTTTTTGGTTGCCTATCATTATAATCTTTGCCATAACTCATATTTTGGCTCAAATGTAAGAGAATGATATAAATTTCAACGTTTAAATTTTTATTACGTAATGGTGTATCAATTTAATTTACGTAATAACTTATTAACGTAATAAAGTATAAAACAGAATTTAAGTCTGTGGCTCTGAAAAAATAAAGCTCTATTTGGCTTGCATCGGGTCGGCTCTGCCAATGCGCCGCAGCTGTGAGGGGGTCGAAATTGGGCTTTGTACTGAGGGGTGCAAAATATTGTTTTGTTTTTGTTTATTGGTGCATTGAAGAAATAAGCCTTTCCACAACTTGCGCCTGTCGGTCTGTCAATTCGGCACGTTCTAACCTTCTATGTATTCTCTGATATGTAGATGTCGGCTTACCTCGATATATTGGCTTAAAATAAGGTTTTCTTAATGCCTGATGACATTCATCTTCTTTTTTTGAATACCAAAATATGACCTCGTATGCTCGCCACGATTTTGGTTTAAATTGGCTTTCATAAAGTAGCTTTTGCGCCTGTCTGCTCAAAAAATAACCTTCATAGAAATACAGGTTTCTGCATATTACGCCTGTCGCAGGGCAAACGAAAAACCATTGCTTGAAACCTAAATTCGTAGGCTTCTGAATCATTTTTATTTTGTATTCGATTTGTTCGCCTGTGGTGGTCATGGTGTATCGAAAAAGTATTGACGCTGAAACATCAATAGTATTTATCAAAGCTCGTATAGAGTTGTCATTATTCCATTTAAAAACCCTTTCGCTAAAAATACGATTTTTCAATAAACCCATTTTTTTTAAGTCGCTGATTTTCAATACTCTGCAATCGTTTATCGTTGTTTTATTCATTGTTTCCTTTTTACCGAAATTTTTAGAGAAGAAGCGCAAAGTTACCGCCTTTTGACGGTTTTTAAATGTAAGGATTTGTAAGGAATTTTTTTTTCTGTGTTGATGTGTGATGAGGTTGTGAAACTCTCTTTTACCAATATAATTGTAATTGAAATTTCAATGAATAGCCGTATCTTTATACCGATTCTATCACATATTTTAATGTGAACGGCTTTTATAATTAATTGATAATCAATACATTAATGAACGCAAAAACACGTCTCTCACAATCTCAAATTACTGAGGTTTTAATCTTCGCTTTGAAACAAAACAAAAGTTTCAGGTTTCAACGTGTCTCATACTCATTTGAGCAAATAACGCTGCTTTCTTGGGTTATTGAAAAGGGGGCAAAGGGTGAATACGTTACACGTCGAAGTATCATAGACTACTTGGGCTTGAACTATAACCATTTGACCTATGAGG
>JANMJN010000292.1:0-3887 GCA_031371355.1 Saprospiraceae bacterium | reverse complement strand
GGGGTACGCAGAAGCCTAAATTAAAATTGCTGGCACAACACGTTGGCTCGCAAGCCTTTCCAAAAGCGCAACATATTATCCCGCACGTCTCTGAGGTGCGCAATTATCCCCCCTCAGTAAAAGCATCAAAAAATCGGATTTAGGTAAGCAGCAACGCGCTAAATCCGTTTTGCTTTTCAAAAGACAAGTATAATCAAGGAATTGGATTATCCTTTAAGTATAACTAATTCGCCAAAGGCTTTTTAGCAGCTTTCGCTTTATTTTTAAAAAACCGACGGAGCAAAAAATTATGTTGGAGGGCTTCTAAGTCTTCATCCAATTTTTTTGAACTGCTCTCTAAATTCTTTATCGTTCCTTTCAAATAGGCACCCGCTTCTTCATCGTGCATCAATACGCCGATGGTTGTATTTGGATTATTGCCGACTTCTTTTAGGTTTGCAATAAATGCATTGGCTGTATCCGCCATTTGTTGCAATTGTAAAACAGAACTTTTAATTGAATTGAAGACAACAGTATCGGTTGTCAAATCATGGACGAGGGTTCCTTTTTTGTTTAATCCTTCACTAAAATTATTGAGCGAAATAGCCAATTGTTGCGCTTTTGCTGAAGCATTTTTAAGCGAAACACTTGCACTATTGATATTATTGTAAAGCGCATCGTCATTCAACAATTTGCCTATTGAACCGTCTTTTGTGGTCAATTTATGACTGATAGATTTAAAATCGGTGGTCACCTCTTTGAATCCTGTTGTGATAACCAAAAGATTTTTGTTGCTTTCTTGCAACGTATTCATCATGGCTTCGGTAGAAACAGCGTTTTCAACGGCTAAAGTGTCGCCTTCTTGCACCATATCATACCCCTCAGTACCGCCAAAAATGACAAGGATTTTGTTGCCAATCAATCCATCCGTGCTTATTTTTACTTTGGCATCTTTACGGACATACTCCTGTACTTTTGTCTCAATGTTTAGTGTGACAGCAACCTGCGATTTCCCATAGAAATGGATATTGCTCACCGTTCCTATTTTTACACCTGAAAACCAGATATTATTGCCCTTGGCTAAGCCATTGACATCATCAAAAAACGAGACTATTTGCATTTTCTTTTTGAATGTTTCATGCAGATTGCCAATCATAAGAATCCCTGCAATCAGAAAAACAAGTCCCAAAAAAATAAATAGTCCCACAATGACAGCCCGTTTATTCGGTGAATCGTTCATAAGTTATTGTATGAAATTATATGCAAAAAAATTATTTACCTCTTTATCATCGGCATTAAATACGTCTTCAAATTCACCCATTTTCGAAAATTTGCCTTCAATCAACATAGCGACCCGATTGCAAGTGTTTTTAGCACAGGTCAAATCGTGGGTGATAATGACGGAGGTTGTGTTGTAGCGTTTTTGAACATCATTTATCAAGGCATTTATTTCCGTACTTGTTACGGGGTCTAAGCCCGATGTTGGCTCATCGTACAACATAATTTCTGGTTTCAAAATCAAGGTCCGCGCAATGCCTATTCTTTTGCGTTGCCCACCCGAAAGGTCTGAGGGCATTTGATTTATTTTGTCCTTCAAACCCACAGCATCCAGAGCTTCTTCAACAGCCTCATCCACTTGTTGTTTCGTGAGGTTTTTTACATTCATGGTTAACGGAAATGCCAGATTTTGATAAATATTCATGCTGTCGTACAAGGCACTGCTTTGGAACGAAAAGCCAATTCGCAAGCGTAATGCATCCAATTCTTTTTGATTTAAGGTATCAACTTGCTTTCCTAAGACAATGACTTCACCTTTATCGGGCTTCAAAAGACCGACAATGATTTTTATTAAAACAGATTTTCCAGAACCCGATTTACCCAGTACCGCAATATTTTCGCCTTTGAAAATGGTCAAATCAATGCCTTTTAAAACATCCAGTTCACCAAAGGATTTATATAACCCTTTAATTGAAATCACTACTTCTTTATTATCCGTCAATTTATCATTCATAATTTATCTTTCATCCCTCAATTAATAACGTTGAATCCAATTGGCTATCTGTACGATGACGACCTCTTCAATAAATATTAAAAACATAGCCAGTACCACCGCTTGATTGGCGGCTTTGCCAACGCCTCTTGTACCTTGGGTCGCATTAAATCCTTTATAACAACCGACAATGCCTATCGTAAAGCCAAAAACAATTGATTTGGTGACGGAAGAATAAATGTCTATGAAGTTAACATTTGAAAAAGCGTTTTGATAAAATGTGAAAAGACTTGTCTCTTCTTGTCCATGAACATTGGTAAAAGAACCCAACAAACCGATAAAACTGCAATACAATGCCAGCACAGGTATGGTGATGCAGGTGGCAAGAACACGCGTTGTTACCAAATATTTATAGGGGTTAATAGCCGAAACTTCCATTGCTTCTATTTGCTCCGTAACTTTCATGGAACCCAACTCGGCACCAATACTGGAACCCACTTTACCTGCACAAATAATGGCGGTGACCAATGGACCCAAAGCCTTTACAATGGCAATACCCATCAATGAAGGCAGCCAAGAAGTAGCACCAAAACTCTCAAGAGATGGGCGCGATTGTTTTGTGAAAACAAGACCGATGATAAAACCCGTCAGTGTAATGAGCGAAAGGGATTTTAAGCCAATTTCGAAACATTGATTGATCACTTCTCGCACATGTATCGGCGCAACAAAAGCTTCTTTGAAAAAGCGAAGACAGAACTGATACCCTTTGTAAACACCTATAAAGTAATCATCTATACCTTTTGAAATGACATATTTCGTTGTTGGCGTATCCATCTTCTTTACGGATTTTAATCTTTTTAAAAAAATAGCCTCACCGCACAAAGGTGAGTGCCTTTATGCGCATAAACGTTACATAACTTTGGGAATAAATTGCATGATTCACACATTGAGTCGGTTTATTTTCTTCTCAACGGCTCAAATAATAAGGAAAGTGATTGGCGGTGAGTAAAATATTTGTAAACCCAATTGATAAAAACAATGAGCTTGTTCTTAAACCCAATTAGTAAGAACAGGTGTAAAGTCATCCAAATAACCCATGCAAAAAAGCCTTGAAAGCTCCATTCGGGTTTGGCTAAATCTACCACTGCTTTGTTTCTGCCAACGGTTGCCATACTGCCTTTATTGACATATTTGAAAGGTTTGAGGGCTTCGTTTTTCGCCAATCGTTTGAAATTGTTGGCAACATTCAGTGCTTGGTCTATGGCAACACTTGCCAATTGAGGAAAGCCTTTGGGGTGTGCTTCTGTTTCGATAAAAGCAATATCGCCAATGGCAAAAACATTGAGATATGACTCCACTTGGTTGTAAATATTGGTTTTGATTTGATTAGATCTTGTGATAAAATCGGGGTTCATACCCACAGGCATATCGCCTTTCACACCCGCAGCCCAAATCACCAACGTTGACTCTATATTCGTTCCATCTTGCAGTAAAATACGCTTGCCATCATAGTCTTTTACAATTGTGTTGACCATCACCGTTACACCCATTTTCTCCAAATACTCTTTTGATTTTAGGGAAGAAGCGGCACTCATATTGCCCAATAATTTGCCCGTGCCTTCCAAAAGATAAACGTGCATTTTAGTGAAATCCAATTCGGGGTATTCATTGGGTAAGGAATCCCGTTTCATTTCAGCCAATGCTCCACTCAATTCCACGCCCGTTGGACCACCGCCCACAATGACAACTGATAAAAGCTTTTCACTTTTCGCTATTTTTGAGGAAACGGCATCTTCAAAATGCTGTAATAAAGTATTGCGAATTTGTAGTGCTTCCCAAGTGGATTTCATCGGAAAGGCTTGTGTTTCAATGGCTTTATTGCCAAAATAATTGGTGGTTGCGCCTGTGGCAATTACTA
>JANMJN010001358.1:0-3049 GCA_031371355.1 Saprospiraceae bacterium | reverse complement strand
TGAACAAAATAAGCCTAATCCTTTTCACAACCAAACAAATATTCCTTTCATTTTAAGTGAATCAGATGAGGTGTTTTTGTCAGTTTATGATTTTAAGGGTCAAAAAGTATTAGAGAAAAAAGAGTTTTACTACGCTGGGATGCATGAATGGGTACTAAATACTGAGGGGGTACTTGCGAGTGGTTTTTATGTTTACAGTATCAGAACGCGCCGAGCGTTTGAGAGCAAAGTGTTGATTAAAAATTGATTGGTTTATAGGAGATTGGTTACTTGTTATTTGTTATGCGTCAAATAGCGAATATACAAAAAACCAATTGTCCAGTAACCAATAATGGTACAGCTTTCCAATAGACCTGAAGCTTTGGAAAGTTTTTTAAACCATAATAATTATTATTTCAAAATGTCAAATTTCAAGGTTCCAGTTATCGCTAATTGGTATTTCAGATTTTTGGGTTTTTGAAATTTTGAAAAATTTATTTCCTAACATTCCCAAACTCCAACTCTATGGCTAGAAGAGTTTTACATTGTGTCTTCGCGCTTGGGTTGCTTTGTTTCATCACGCCTCGCGTGATGAACGCTCAACAAGTAACTTTTGCAATTTCGCCGAGTAATCTAAGTCCAACACCCGCAGTCGGCGACACGGTTGCATTACAGATATCTGTAACCAACTTCACAAATATTGTGAGTTTTCAGTACGCTATCGAGTGGGATCCACTCCTTTTCTCCTACGTTTCGTTGGACAATGTCAATATTGTTGACCCATCGAACTTCGGTTCCAACGCTTTTGGCGGCAATACCGTTCTTATTGGATGGAACTCGACAGGCGGCGCGGCGCGTACATTACCGAACGGACAAAATATTTTCCGCTTGCGTCTGAAAGTCAAAGCCGCTTCAACGAATTATTGGGCAAAATTTTCTTCAACGAATACGTCTATCGAAGTTGTCCAATACCCTTCTACGGTTGTAACACCAGCATTTGGTAACTTAGGCAACCCGCCAGGCGCATCTGCTACACCTGTAACGGTGCAAGCCACAAACACACAGTCTGTGCCGACAGGGACAAAAGCCTGTGTGAATGTCTCAACCAACGATTTTACGAATATTAATTCAGCCCAATGGGTGACTAAGTGGAATCCAGCTGTTCTGCGGTTTGACTCGCTTTCAGTTTTGAATAGTACAGTCGGCTTTACGACTGCTAATTTCAACTCGACACAGGCGAGTGGGCGACTTGCGCTTAATTGGACGGCTCCGTCGGGGACTACAAAAAGCGTAGCCAATGGTGATGTGCTTTATCGCGTATGTTACACAGCGGTTGGAGCCAATGGGACATCCTCAACGGTGAGTTTCGATAGTGCTCAAATATATCAAACAGTGTCGGGCAGTTCAGCGCGTGTCAGTATGAATGGCGTAAGTGGCACTGTCAATGTTGCTTCTGGTCAACAAAGCTCAGGTTTGGTCTTCACGGCTTCTAACCATGTTGTCAATCAAAATGATAATGTTTGTGTACAGGTTAAAACAGGAAGCTTTGCAAATGTGGCGATTATGAGTTATGCCATTTTCTTTGATTCATCGAAAATGACTTTGATACGCGCCAATTTAGGGCATTCTAATTTAGGCATTGACACATTGAGTACCCCGGGTGGTGCAAGCACAACCTACAATAATAACCCTTCGGGAACGCTTCGTTTTATATGGGTAACGCCGAGTGGTAGTGCTATTGCGTTGCCTGATAGCGCGGTCGTTATGGAGCTTTGTTTCAAATACACAGGTGGACCTGGCACATCAAGCGCTATTCGATTTGGTGCTTATGGGCAAAAGCAGTCCATCAAAGATGGTAGTGATGTCCCTGTGACGATTCCTGCAACCTATAGAAATGGCAGTATCAGTGTGGCAGCAGGTGCAGCAGTTGTTACAGTATCTTCAACAATTAAAAACGTCACTTGCCCTGCGGGTACAGACGGCGGTGTCACTTTGACAGTTGGCGGCGGCACGGGCACATATACATATCAGTGGAGCAATAGCGCGACAACAAAAGACATCTCGAATGTTGCCACAGGTACTTATAAAGTAACGATTACAAGTGGTACGGCGACTAAAGTTGACAGTTTTTCAGTAACACAACCCACTGCATTCGGCTCAACAAATCAAGTGACAAATGTCAATTGTTTTGGGCAATCAACGGGCGGCATCAACTTAACGGTTTCGGGTGGCACAACAGCTTACTCGTACCTTTGGAGTAACAATGCGACAACTCAGAATCTGACAGGTGTTCCCGCAGGTTCATATACAGCAACTGTTACGGACTCAAAAGGCTGTAAATATACACCTGCTGCCATAGCAGTTGCACAATCAGCAGCCCCCCTCAGTATTTCGAGCACTACGAAAACAAATGTCAATTGCAAGTCTGGTTCAGATGGTGCTATCAATATCAGTGTGGCAGGCGGCACAACCAATTATACTTACAGTTGGATTGGCAACAGCAGTTACACAAACAATATACAAAATATCGCAGGCTTAAAAGCAGATATATACAACTTGACGGTTACGGACTCTAAAGGTTGTATGGTGTCCATGAAGGATACTATTACAGAACCCGATAGCTTACTTATAGGTACGGGCACAATTCGCAATACAAATTGTGGTTCGCAATCAGGTTCGATTACGATTTCGGGTGTAACAGGTGGTAATGGTGCAAATACGTTTGCTTGGACAGGTTCAGGCTATACGGCGAGCACGCAAAACATCAGTAATCTCAGCGCGGGACAATATACTTTGACAGTTAGGGACAGCAAATTGTGCTCCGCTACAAAATCATTTACAGTTGTTGATTCAACTTCAACAATCGTTATTGGTAGTCCGACTATTGTACAAGTTAAGTGTAATGGTGGTACGGATGGCTCAATTACCGTTCCCTCTTCGGGTGGTTCGGGTACATTGGCTTATCGCTGGACGGGTCCAGGAGGGTTCAATACAACAGCACCAACTATCACTGGGCTGCGTGCGGGCACTTACAATTTATCGGTTACGGATGCAAGCGGTTGTTTCAAAT
>JANMJN010001352.1:0-1685 GCA_031371355.1 Saprospiraceae bacterium | reverse complement strand
TGGTCGAAAGTCTTTCCCATTAATCCAAACCTTAAAGTCACCGAACAATTGGACTTGGATGAGATCGTTATACTGAGGGGTCGGTTTTTCATTTATTTCTATCCACTTTTCAGGCAAAGCAGCCATAATTGGTTCAATTATTGCCATTTTTTGAGTCGTGACAGGTATAACCGATAAGCGACGGGGTTGAAACCAAGACAATACTCGCCCCCAGAAAGAGTGATTGTTGTAAGGTGTTTGATATTGTTGAAGGCATTCGACTAGCCTAAAGTCGTCGCTTGCCATATTTAGGTAATCGTTAGCACCCTTCACAACGGCTTGTGTAATCATATTGGGTGTTGGCTGTGGCGATACGACAATGATTTTTAAATCCGGATAACAAAAACGCAGTGTTTCGAGACTTTGTTGAACCTCATCGTTGGGTTTTGTGCAAAGAATAACGAGAGCCAAAACTCGGTTAGACGGCATTGGCAAATCAGGTAAACGATTGTTAGCAACAACTAAAATATCGTGCATATCTACTAATGAATCGAGAACACGAGACAGTTCTTGAGTATCATAATCAACGATAACGATTGTTTTTCTCAACATGACGGTTAGGGTTTTAGGGTACTATGAAAGTTTTAGTAAAAAAATGTGGTCTATTTGAGAAATAACCGTTTTCTCTTAGGTAAGTTTACAAGTCTTGTTTTCATTTCGACATACAAATATAAGGTTCTTTTAAATTAAAAAAATGAATCTTATTTTAAAAAACAATAAATTGACAGGTTATTAACACATTATTTCTATATTTTATTCTTAAAGTATCGCATTCTAAGCATTTACAAGTATTGATTTATTCATGTATTTCTAATAAAAATCTATTGATCCATTATTTTAAAAAAAAAGCACGAAAATGAAAAGTATGTATTTTTTGGGGAACGAAGAAGCACATCAATGTACAGCGCAACGCGAGGGCGATTGGGTCACTTTTAGGTGTCCAAAATGCCGTGATTACGTACGACGTATGAACGTAGTCACAGGCGAAATGACTGCACCTAAAAGCAACAGTCCATATAGACATTCAGGTTTACACATACCCATAGGGATTCAGCCAGAGATTTACAACCCAAATTGACCCCCCTCAGTATCTATGACTTTTTTTTGACCCGTGGGTAGGGTGAGCCATCAATAGCCCTACCCACTGGTCAATTGACTTGCATAATAATGCTGCCTTGCCATCTTTGTATTTCCGCCTTTTCCGTATTGTCATTTGACATTACGTGGACGGCTACACTTAACCTATAACTTCCAGTGAAAAGAACCAAAGGCTCGATACGAACAAAAAATTCCCTTTTGTTGGCATCTGATAAGACCGTCAAGCGTTTTTCCATCAGTTTAAACCGTTCTCGTGTCTCGAGATTGAATGCATGAATTTCGGTGACACAGGGTTGTCCCGTTTGTACACCGCTGATTTCGTTTGGCAGAGCTGTTAGAACCAATGCAAAAGGTTTATCTGATTGTGGTGCCATCGCATTATTTGATAGATTAATGGCTTTCACAGGCGATAGTTCGGGCGAAGATCTGGGTTTTGTAGAGGTGACAATCGCCGGTTGGTTACCTTTTGTGGTGGTGGTTGTTCTCGGCAGATCCGCTTGTAATTTGTTCGTCATAAAGGATAAAATGGTGGCACTATCAAACCCTGT
>JANMJN010001335.1:0-1788 GCA_031371355.1 Saprospiraceae bacterium | reverse complement strand
ACCGATTGCCTTCTCTAGCTCTAAATCCAATACCTTTTTTGGCATAAGTGAATTCAGATTTATCGAGTTTGAGATGTTCGACATCTTGCATCGAAATGACATTCAATTCGCGCTCGCTACGCTCTTCTTTAGTCATAGCTGCAAGGCGTAAATTGTGTTTATTGATGATGTCAGTGACAATTTGGCGAATTGTACGGGCATTGCCGAAATATTTATCACGATATTCGTGAATGAACGCAAGGTTATTCCGCAAATGTTCTTCTGCATCAGCCGCAATGGTCACACTGCCGTCGTGAAGCATAGACACCGCAATTTCCATAAGTTCTTCTGGAATATAGTCGTCAAACATGAATTTCTTGTCAAAACGGCTGGACAAACCTGGGTTTGCCTTTAAGAAAGTCTCCATATTATCCGTGTAACCTGCGACAAATACGAAAAACTCACCCCGATTGTCTTCCATACGTTTGAGCAATGTTTGAATCGCTTCATCGCCAAAATCACCACGACCACCGCCGCCATAACTTGTCAAAGCATAAGCCTCGTCAATAAAAAGGACACCACCGATGGATTCGTTGATTTTTTCAGCCGTTTTGATAGCCGTTTGACCTACGTACCCTGCTACAAGCCCTTGCCTATCGGTTTCGACCATGTGACCGCGTTCGAGAATGCCCAGCGACTTATAAATTTTTGTCAAAATACGTGCGACCGTCGTTTTGCCCGTACCGGGGTTGCCCACAAAAACGGTGTGCAAATAAAAATTACCCAACACATCGCGTCCAGACTCCCTGTAATAACGGACAAGATTGTCCAATTCGCTGATTTGCGTCTTGATTTTATTCATACCGATGAGGCGGTTCAATTCATCGAGCGACAATTTGAGCAGCTGTTCATCAATCGGAATATTGGGCAACGCCTTTTTCAATTTCATCTGTATTTTGTCCACGTCTTGGGCAGAAACCAGCGACAATTCATCTTTCGACAAAGCGCGTGGATTGTCCATTGTCATCAAACGCAAGCCCATATTGATTTTGGCTTGGTCGAGCACGTCGTAAGCAAAACGGGCATTGCCGAAGGAACGGTCACGATTACGGAATGCTTCAGTGATGATTTCATCTACGCGTTTTTTAGCATTTGGACTCAAAACAATGCCTTTGTCGTGCGCGGCATAATCGGCAATTTGCGACAATTCTTGCGGCAAATAGTCAGGAAATTCGAAAAAGTGCTTGAAACGAGAGCGTAAACCGGGGTTTGAGTCAATAAAATGCTTCATTTCTTTTGGATAACCCGCCACAATGACGGCAAGGTCTCCTGCCCCATTACTCAATTCTTTGACCAATATCTCAATCACTTCGCGCCCAAAATCCTTTGTATCGTCCAATGAACGAGCCAACGAATAGGCTTCGTCAATAAACAAAACGCCGCCGCGTGCTTTTTCAATCGCTTCTTTCACCTTCGGCGCGGTTTGACCGATGTACTCACCAACAAGTTCCACACGGTCAACCTCATGAACGTGCCCTTTTGACAACAAACCCATTTTTTTATAGAGTTTGCCCATCATTTTGGCAACTGTCGTCTTACCCGTTCCGGGGTTGCCGACAAAAACAGAATGGACGTTGATTTGGCTGTCTTCCTCGAAACCATTGTCTTTTCTGATTTGCAGAAATTGAAGATACTGGGCATGGTCGCGCACTTTTTGCTTGATTTGGTTCAACCCAATCAAAGCATCGAATTTGCTCATGACCTCTTCAAAAGACACTTCGGAGTCGTCGGCCACTTCTTGGGTAGCAG
>JANMJN010001327.1:0-20424 GCA_031371355.1 Saprospiraceae bacterium | reverse complement strand
GTTTGAAAGGCGTTTCAGGTGTCGGCGTGTCCTTTGGTGCAGATAGAATTTACGATTGTTTGGCTGAACTCGACCTTTTCCCTAAGGACAATGAGCAAAGTTTAAAACTACTTTTTGTCGCTTTTGATGCCGAAACACACCGTTTTGCCTTCAAATGTTTGAACGAAACAAGGGCTGCGGGCATCAATTCCGAAATTTATCCTTATGCGACGAAGTTGAAAAAGCAGATGGATTATTCCAATAAACGCGGCGTGCCGTATGTCTGTTTGATTGGTTCGGACGAAATGGACAGTGGTCTTTTGAGTTTGAAAAATATGGAGACGGGGGAGCAAGAGAAGATGAGTATTGCGGAGATTATTGAGAGAATGGCTTAAACACAAAGGGATACAAAGCATTGATTATCAGACCTTTGTATCCATTTGTGTTTAATGTTATCTTTGTACTTAGGTTCTAAAAAATTAAAACGAACCACCCCAGTAAAAATCTTTAAAATCGGAGATTGGTGCATGACGGCTAATCAGCCAAGTTTCTTCAGTTTTTAATAAACTTGCACGGCTTCTTAATATCGCTAAATCAGTAGGAGAGGGCGTTTCTTTGACCTCGATAGCGATTTTTCCATCTAAAATAAAATCAATTTCTTGTCCCGATGGCTTTTGATAATATTGTAATTTGCCCCATCGCGCCAATTGTATGGCAATAGCATTTTCAAAAACTTGACCACTACTCACTTGCGCTAAGGTTTGCAATAAACCCGTGTCGGCAAGATAAACCTTTTGCTGTCTGTTGACTTCTCTATCTGGATTTGATGAAAAAACAGAGATAAATTGAACAAAATAGGTGTATTCCAAAAGCTCAAAATAGTCTTTTAATTTATGACGACTGATGCCAAGAATACCTGAAAGCTTACTAAAATCTACTTTGTTTCCTGCTCTATTAGCTAATAAACGCATGATTTTATATAAATCATCAGACGCATTGAAATCTGATAAAAGAGCAATATCTAATTCGATATAGGCATTGACAATATCTTTTAAAAATGATTTTTTATCGGTTTCTGTTGCAGCCAAAGCGACTTCTGGAAAGCCACCAAAACGGAGATATTCCTCATACAAAGCCTTCCATTTGTTGTAAAAAGCAAAAATGAAGGGCTGTTTTGCAAAGCGGCGTACCCCCTCACTATTTTCGCCTTTAAAAGCCACAAATTCTCGAAAATCAAGGGGATACATATCAAATATTTGTTTCCGCCCTGCCAAACTTTCCGAAAAACGGTTTTTTAAATAAAAAGAGCTTGACCCCGAAACGATGAATTTTACGCCATAAGTGTCATATAGATATTTGATAACACTTGTTGATTGTGGCACAAGTTGAATTTCATCCAAAGCGATGACAGCGGGTTTAGAAAAATCTATGCCCTCAACTGCCAGATTGATTTCAATATCTTTATAAAATGTTTGATTCCAAACAAACCGATTGTCCGCTTTTTCAAAATCTAAATAAATCTTATTGTCGTGAGTAATTTGGCTTAATAAGTATTTTAATGCGGTTGATTTACCAACACGTCTCATGCCCGTAATAACGGTTACTTGTGGTTTGTCAAGATGCTCTATAAGAGTCGAAAAGATTGTCCTTTGCAGCATTTTATGAAATTTTGTTGAACAAAGATACAAAAAACAATTATTTTTGTCAAGAAAAAATACAAAAAATAAATACTTTTGTATTATTTTTTGACAAAAAAAATTGTTGGGCTTAACTCAATCCTTCAACATCCCATACATATCCCCAAACTTCTTCTTCAAGGCAAACCACTCATCACGTATTTGGGCAGCCATGATAAAGTCGTGGTCATTGGCGGCATCTTTCATTTTCTTTTCGGTTTGGTCTATCATTTTTTTGAACTGCTCACGGCTCATATAGTTCATTACAGGGTCGGCGGCGAGGCTCAATTCCACCGGTTCGACATAGGCTCGGGTGTTTTTACCTCTGATATCGAGGATAGAACCTGCGGCAATGATTTCCTCACGTGTTCTGGCAACGGTGCGGGGTGTGATGCCATTTTCTTCATTATATGTCATTTGGATTGAGCGACGACGATTGGTTTCGTCCATAGTACGGCGCATCGAATCCGTAATTTTATCAGCATAAAAAATGACTAAGCCGTTGACATTACGGGCGGCACGTCCTGCTGTTTGCGTCAATGACCGAGCGTTTCTTAAAAAACCTTCTTTGTCGGCATCTAAAATAGCCACAAGCGATACTTCTGGCAAATCCAAGCCCTCACGCAGCAAATTGACACCAACTAAGACATCGAAATCGCCGAGTTGCAAGTCTCTTAAAATTTCCATGCGCTCCATCGTATCCACTTCTGAATGGATATAACGTACTTTTATATCCAATTTTGCTAAATATTTTGACAATTCCTCCGACATCCGTTTAGTCAAAGTTGTCACCAAAACCCGTTCATTACTTTCAATCCGCTTGCGGATTTCATCCAATAAATCATCTACTTGATTGATGGACGGACGCACTTCTATCGGTGGGTCGAGCAAGCCCGTTGGACGAACAATTTGCTCAACGACGACCCCCTCAGTAGTTTCGAGTTCATAGTCTGCTGGTGTAGCCGAAACGAACACCACTTGATTGATCATACTCTCGAACTCATTGAAATTCAAGGGTCTATTGTCCATTGCACTCGGCAAACGAAAGCCGTAACTCACAAGGCTTTGCTTACGCGCACGGTCGCCGCCCCACATACCACGGATTTGTGGCATCGTGGCATGGCTTTCATCTACGAACATGATGTAATCATTTGGAAAATAATCGAGCAAGCAGAAAGGTCTATCGCCCATTTTCCGACGGTCAAAAAACCGCGAATAGTTTTCGATACCAGAACAATAGCCGAGTTCTTTTATCATTTCGAGGTCGAAATTCGTGCGCTCTTCGATGCGTTTTGCTTCAAATGATTTGCCTTCGCGCTTGAAATATTGAATTTGCTCGTACAATTCGTCTTGAATTTGGCGAATGGCTTCATGGATAAACTCTTTCGATGTGACATATAGATTGGCTGGGAAAATGGCTGCTGTGTCCATTGATTCGCCACGTTGTCCCGTTTCCACATCAATCATGTCAATGCTTTCGATTTCGTCGCCAAAGAAAACGATGCGGTAGCCATAGTCCACATAAGGCAAATTAATGTCAACCGTATCGCCCCGCACACGGAACATGGCGCGTCCCAACTCCCCCTCAGTACGCGAGTACAAACTTTGGACTAATGAGTATAAAAACGCATTGCGTGAAACAACCAAACCTTTGTAAATACGAATAATACCCGATTCATAATCTTCGGGATTGCCCATACCATAAATGCATGAAACAGACGCAACTACGATAATATCTCGCCGTCCAGACAACACCGAACTCGTCGCCCGAAGCCGCAGTTTATCCACTTCTTCATTGATCTGCATATCTTTTTCGATATAGGTATCGCTGACCGAAATGTAGGATTCGGGTTGGTAATAATCGTAGTAAGAAACAAAGTATTCGACGGCATTATGTGGGAAAAACTGCTTGAATTCACCGTACAATTGTGCTGTTAGGGTCTTATTATGCGTCAAAATCAAGGTTGGGCGATTCAAGTTTTGAATCACATTTGCCATCGTAAATGTCTTGCCCGAGCCTGTGACACCGAGCAAAACCTGCGCTCTATCCCCTTTCAGGATTCCTTCGGTCAGTTGCGCAATGGCTTCAGGTTGGTCGCCTGTTGGAACGTAATTGGAAACAAGTTTGAAATCCATAGTCTATCAAAATTAGTTTTTTTGAATCCCAAATTTACGCCAACAAATCGTTTATTTTGAATATTTTTTCTAAAAAAAATGTTTTTAATTATAGTTGTCTTCAAATAAAAACACCTCACAGTTGACTTGATTGCCATCAATATACTTAAAAAATTGATGGACATAACCTCATATCTTTTCAACATCCGTTGTTGGTAACCAACCGTCTTCACCGTTTGGCAGTTTAACTTTTGTCATCGTGCCAATGATGTCTAATATTTCAATTTTTAACCCTTCGTGAAGATTGTTGACTGTTGTGGCGTTGGGGTCAGGTGCATTTTTCAAGGCGGTTTCATGGGTAATGACGATGCCATAAGGCGTTTTCATGACCGAAGCAGCTGTTTGTGCCAGCAAAAACAAGAAAATACTGAGGGGTACGGCGGTCAAGCCAGTGACAAAACCATATTTCTTTCGTTGTCTTTCATTGTCTAAAAGCCAAAAGGCAAAACCAATGGCTCCCAACCATAAAAAAAACAAACCAAATGTTGCCCAAGTGTCTGCTGGAAATGCCCCACGAAGATTGTGCCACCAACGGATAAAAAAGACTGTCGTTATGGGTTCGATATCATCACTCACGCGCATCCGCGCGATAACAAGGTTCTGTTGAATGCTCGCATCTGTTGGGTCAAGCCGCAAAGCGCGTTCATAATTGAGCAGCGACAAACCGATTTGGTTGAGCCGAAAATAAGCATTCCCTAAATTAAAAAACAGTTCTTTCGAGAACACATTGCCACTTTTCAAAATGCTTTCATAGCCATCTGCTGCAATGCGATAGTTGCCTTCTTGATAAGCTTGATTGGCTTCTGCGAAAACTTTTTGCGCATCGGCAGCCTTAAGACTTCCCAAGTGGACAAGACATAAAATCGAAAGAAATAGCCTGATTATCAATTTGTTATACATTTTCATCATTGACTGTTAGGAGAACTTTCGGTCGTTTAATAAAATTAAAAGGCAGTTAATACTTGGAGTGATGCCCCCCTCAGTATCAACTGCCTTTTGGATGTGTTGTGCATAACGAGCTTCATCGTTAGATATTCATAAATAGAATTTTTACTTCACAACTGGTACGTTATCCATATTACCATTTAAGATATAGGCAACGAGAATAACAAAAAGGACAATAGCGATGAGGAAATAACCAAAACACCACCCTTTTTTGCCATAATTTAAATCATTACTAGCCATATTATTTTGTTTATTATTTTAATGAAACGTTGGTCGAAATCCGAACATGCCGCAAAAGTAAGTCCTTAATGTTTTATGGCAAAACGTTTTGCAAAGATATTCGGGAATTCGTGATTCGGATACTCGGTATTCGTGATTCGGATACTCGTGATTCGGTATTCGTCAATACTAATCACTAATACCGAGTATCCGAATCACGAGTATCCGAATACCGAATATCCGAATCACGAATACCGAGACACTGAATCCACGTACTCCGTTAAAAGCCGAATACCATAAGCTGTTGCATTGCGGTGTGTACCCAATTCAGAGGCAGCTATCGCCATTGCTGCGATATCCAAATGCGCCCAAGAAGTATGATTGTCTATGAAAAATTCGAGAAATTTAGCGGCTGTAATTGCACCGGCTACGGGTTTACTGCTGAGATTGGCGATGTCTGCCACATCGGATTTCATATCTTCGAAATAGACTTCCCACATTGGCATACGCCACAAACGTTCGCCTGTTACTTCACCCGCTTTTGCGAGCGCAGTCGCTAATTCGTCGTTATTAGAGAATAATCCAGCAGCATTGTAACCTAAAGACGTAACGACATTGCCTGTTAATGTCGCTAAATCTATCATAACATCTGGATTGTATTGCTTTTTCATATAAGCCAAACCATCGGCGAGAATGAGCCGCCCTTCCGCGTCAGTGTCAATCACTTCAATGGTTTTACCTGAATAGGAGTCAATAACATCGCCTGGACGTGTGCCTGCGCCGTCCACCATGTTTTCAGTGGCTGGAACGATGCCAATGAGATGAACAGGCAGTTTGAGTTTAGCTACCAATTCCATCGTGCCGAATACGGCAGCTGCGCCACCCATGTCAGATTTCATGAGGTACATATTATTCGAAGGCTTGATGCTGATGCCGCCTGTATCGAATGTCACACCTTTACCAATCAAACCCACTTTCTTCTTAGCATTTGGGTGTTTGTATTCCATGATGATAAAACGTGGCTCTTGCTCGCTACCTGCGTTGACAGACATGAGGGCTTTTAATCCCTTTACAATACATTCTTTTTTATCAAAAGCGACAACGCTGTAATCGTATTTTTTGCCAGAATTGATCGCCCATTCAGCGAGATACTGAGGGGTCTTGTACTTGGGGGCAGCCTTGACCAAATCCATAATTTGAATTTGGGTTTCGGCAGACATAACAGCTTGATTGGCGATTATTTCTGCGTTTTCGACACTATTTTCAAGAAAAACCGTTAATTCTGAACCTTCTTTTGAGAGAGGATGTTGGCTATTATTCTCAGATTTGTAGAGACCGACACGGTATGAACCGAGCAAAGTACCATTGACCGCAGATTTTAAAAAGGCGATTTGATCGAAGTTGGCATGTATAAAATCGAGCGCAATTTGCCCGCCATTAAACTTCGATTTTTGAGAAAAAGAAAGGTTTCTAAAAGCCAAAAGAACATCGTTATTATTAGGCTTTTCGCCCAAACCCAGAAGGTAAATACGGGTTTGACCTTTATAAAAATAGGTCATTTCCTTGAAATCACCTTTGAAATCTGTTTTTAATCGCTCAACGACAATATCGAAAGTTGTTCCAATAGTTTCAAGCGCACCATTTAAAGTGTCATTTTTTAAAATTGGAATGATGACCGTTCCAAAGTTTTCTATATTAAAAGTTTTATTGATTGAAATTTTCATGCGCCGACAAGCCAAGGTTTGATGGGTTTTTAAATAAGGTTATTACACTCATTACATTTTTATGTTTTTCTCTATTTTTATATTAATAGTCTGTCGGGCGTAAAGGTCTATTTAATTAATTTGAAATTTGACTTTTGCTTTGCTTTTTTAAAAATTGTTGTTATAGGTGATGCGAAATTTGTAAACAATAAAATCGCTAAAATAGGTACGCCATTTTGGAACAAATTTAAAAATAAAATATCAATAAACAATAGCCATTTTTAAAGTATCCGAAAAAAATGATAATTGATGACCAGTGAAAAGAAGTCCTATCAATTGTCTTATTTTACGAAAAAAACAACCATTCGACGGCTTTTGGAAACTCTTCGCCCCACCGTCTTTCATTATGCAAACCATGTGGGTCAATGGATTTTTTGAATTGAACTTTTGTCTCATCAAAGCCTTGAACTTTGAGGCTTTGTTGAAAATGTTCAATATTAGGTACCATACTCGAACCTTCCATACCTCCTGCATAAACATAAATTTTTGTCGGACTGGGTTGTAAAAACCGAATTGTATTAAAAGGAACATTCTGCATTGCCCACAACGATGGCGAAAAAATCATCAAGCGTCCAAATACTGAGGGGTACATCAAAGCGGCATAAATCGTAATCAAACCACCCATCGAACTGCCGCCCATACCTGTATGAAGCCTTTCAGGAAGCGTTCGAAACTGCTCATCAATGTGTTTTTTCAATGTTTGGGCAATGAAACGAACGTATTTACGTCCCGTTGATTTGCCCAATTTTCGGTTATTAACAGGGGGTAAAAACTCGCCAACGCGTTCCGAACCGCCATGGTCAACAGCAATAATGATGATATCACCCATTCCTTTTTCGGCAAGGACGGCTAATTTTTTATCAATACCCCAGTTGCCAAAGGGCGCTTTATCATCAAATAGGTTTTGAGCATCATGTAAATAGAGTACAGGATAGCGTTTTTCAAGCTGTTGATCATAATTATAAGGTAAAAGCGCCACAACACGCCTATTTTTCTTCAATTGAGGTATAAAAAATGCTTCATCAACGACTCGGATTTTGGGCATAAAAGCAGGATTAAAAGTCAATCCATAATTTGCCCAACGTGGCACAAAATCGCTCACGAAACCATGAAGATGTTTAAAAACGCGATTGTCTGTCGAATTACCAAAGGCATCCAGCTCTTTGTTTTCCCAACCACCGCGTACATATTTATAATGGACGGGGTGTGTCAAAGCCAGATCTTTCGGAAAGGTGAATACAAAATGTCCTTTTGAAACCCGCCGCATCTGAAAACGCGTTTCATCTACTGCCCATTCGTTGAAATTGCCAACAATATAAACAGGACGGCGGTCGTCTACAGGTGTCGTAAGTTCTAAAGTAAGTGTTTTAGAAACGGTCTCAACAGGTCGGGACGGCGAGCGATTTGTAAAGGAATATGATTCAGTAGTTGAGTTCATTTTTGTAAGAATTGTAATTTTCCGTTTTATTTCTATTAAAAAAGTATAACCAAAGATACGTGTGTGTTAATACAATGCCAAAAATAATGAATTTAGATTAGGCACATGCGGAATGGTTTACTTTTTTTCAAATAAGTTTTATCCAACAATTCTTAGACAGAACATGTCTATTGAAAGAAGGCACATAATTTATTGCGGATCAATAAATTATGTGCCTTCATATTTTGGCGATTAATGCAAACAAGTCACTTATTTCCTATAAACCTCTATCTCATCACCATAGCGCGCCTTGATTTTTTTGACGATGCGACTTAATTCATCTTTGGTTTCGTACCCGATTTCACACCCAACCTCTGTTATACCGTTTGATTTTTTCTTTTCATAAACACCATAACCTTGTTCAGTAATCCATTTTTTTAGTCTTAATATATTAGATTTATTGGCAAAACCACCAATAACAATGATAGCACTATTTGAGGGTTTGGGTTTATTAACTTCTGGCTTAGTGGCTGTCGTCCCATCTTGTTTTTTCTTTTCATCAAAAAACTGATTGTTTGAGACGGTAGGTGAGTCCACAGTGTATTTTGGTGGATTCGTGGGGGACTGCGGTACGCCAGAATTGGACGCAACATCTGCATTAGACAACGTACCCGTATTGTTGTGTGGACTAACATTCACTTTCGGCTTTTCGTTTTCTATTTTTTTACCCCCCTCAGTATTTTGCCTATCTCCAGTATTCAACCAAACAATGATGGCTAAAAGAGTGATTAGAGCTACCGCTATAGCAGGTGCAAAGTCGCGCCAATTGTCGGGCACCCAGCTTGGCATTTTCGGTTTGTCAATAATCGAAGGTGGCGGCACTTCGTCAATAGGCGTTAAAAAAGCCACTTCTACTTTCTCTTTCAACGGCAGAACAGGCGCAACGGGCGGCTCTGATTGCGGTAATTTTTCAAGAGAAACAGGTTCTGCAGGAGCAGCTTTAACAGGATCTGGTCTTGTCCGAGAAATCGGTGAAAAATTAATAGCAGACAAACCAAAAGTATCAGCATTGAAATTTGTTGCCTCTGGCAAAAATTGGATTTTTTGCGTAAAATCAACGTATAACCGCCCTATTTCAGGCAAAATGACAATTTCTTTTTTGTCAAATTGGCTTTTGGTTTCTTTCACAAAAGCTTCAATAGCCTCTTGCGCGACAGTGCTGCTGACATGATATTTTTCCCGAATATACTCAACCAGTTTACCGTCATTGACCTGTAGATTGGGGTCAAACGCAAGATGATAAGAAGGGGGGTGCAAAATACCCATAACGCCATCTGTCACAGCAGGTTTGTAGGTACTTGTAAATCCACCCAAGCCTGGCAGAATCGCCATGCCGTCTTCCATGAGTAGGTCTTTGATATCAGAAGCTAATTGAATGTCCATTTTTTCAAGTTTTTCAGCTCAAAAGTATAACGCACCGATGACATTTTCTTAAAAATGGACTTTTTTATACATAAGAGCCTCCTATTTTTAGTCACACTAAAATATAGGAGGCTCCTTTCTTTCAACCCTAAAAATTCGGGCGGACACATGTTTTCAAAGATAAAATGACTTTTATTAAACGGTCATAATTTCTTTTTCCTTTGCTTCGACAATTTTATCTACTTTTTCGATAAAGGATTTGGTCACATTATCCACATGGGCTTCTTCCTTTTTGCCAATGTCTTCGGACAAACCTGCTTTAACGGCTTTTTTCAGTTCTTCCATCGCCTTATGACGGGCTGCGCGGACACCCACTTTCGATTCCTCGCCACTGTGTTTGGCTTTTTTCGCAAGTTCTCTGCGCCGTTCTTCGGTGACGGGTGGAATGATGAGACGAATGATTTGTCCATCGTTTTGTGGTGTCATGCCGAGTTGCGCTTCAAACAAGCCTTTTTCAATCGCCCCAAGCATTTTTGTTTCCCAAGGCTGAATGATGAGGGTCCGTGCATCGCCTGTTGAAATGTTTGCAATTTGGTGAATGGGTGTTGGCGCACCATAATAAGGCACCATAATACCATTCAAAATGTCGGTTGAGGCTTTACCGGTGCGCAGTTTAACGAGTTCATTTTGCAGATGTTTAATAGCTTCTGCCATTTTTTCCTCTGCAATCTCAATTATCAGACTGATTTCTTCTAAGTCCATTATTTTCAATTAAAATTAGGAATGAGCGATTTTTTATATTTTTTCATAAAAAAAAGAACTTCAAAAACACCATTCGCTTTTGAAGTTCTGCAAAAATAAACGTTTTTAGGATAATATAGAAATCCACGTCTTCAATGCTTAAAAATTATATTGCACTGCTTCGTTGCGGAGTTCAATTTCTCTTGAATCTTTCAAACGCCCAATGATTTTATCCACATCGCCATGCAAAGACAGTTCTTGGTTGTGGAGTAAAATATAATTGCGCAACATCATAACATTTTGCGGACGATTACCCGAACGGACAAGGCGGCGGACGGTCTCCCGCGCCGTTTCTTCTATAAGCGTGTGCTCACCATTGGCTTTCACATTTTCATCATTATCTGTTTCGCTCAAATGCTCGCCAAAAAGTCGGGCATTGAGCGATTCGAGTATGGAATGCGGTGCGGGCTTAGATTCAACTACCTCGTTGTCTTCCATATTCGTTTTACTGAGGGGGGGCGCAGTTTCCATTTTAGGGGTTGGCGTAGGTTTTTCTGATAAAGAATTTTTGATACGCAAACAACTTCTACCCGTGGCATTGATAAAATTGACGAGTGGATCAAAGGCGGCATCATTTGATAAAATGGCAAATTCAACATCTCCGCTTATCTTTTCATGCAATTTGCCCATTAAAAAGCAAATATGATAGTTCAAATCATGGGTTAAAGATTCACCTATATCTATCCATTTTATGGCATTACCCATAGCTTGCATATCGCGGACAAGTGTAAATGGAACGACTGTGACATCAGACCCAACAAAAACGAAAATTTTGTCGCATACTTTTTCGAGTTTTTTGAACTTGATATTGATTAATGTATCAAAATCCAAAAAAACATAGCGGCGTGAATGCGTAGTCATAGTTGGCATGTTGTAAGTTTTGAGATAAAAGAGTCGTTAAAAGTCGTTATCAAAGATAACATGACAATTTTAAAATTCTGAATCGCTAAGTTACATGCCTTGTTTTTTAAATTCAAAGCTTTTCAAGTTTTTGTTTGATTTTTTTTTGTTTTTCGTCTAAAAACCGCTTTTCCTAATTTTTTGTTTGTAACACACCTTTTTCAGATCTTGCCTCACCTCTGCTCTTATTTATTCAACGAATCCATGATTTGCGCTGCGTGGTTTTTGGTATTTACTTTTTCAAATACCTGTTCGATAAACCCTTTTTCATCAATCAAAAAAGTGGTGCGGTGAACGCCGTCGTATTCACGTCCCATAAATTTTTTCCAACCCCAAACGCCATAAGCCTTTAAAACAGTTAGATCTTCATCAGCAATAAGGCTGAAAGGAAATTCATATTTTTGAATGAATTTACCATGCTTTTTTGTCGAATCGGGACTGACGCCCAACATTTCTATGCCCTGTGCTTTCAAATCATCATAATTGTCACGGAGACTACATGCCGCTGCTGTACAACTTGGTGTATCGTCGGCAGGGTAAAAAAACAAGGCTAATTTTTTGCCGCGAAAATCTGAAAGCCTGATTTTTTTCCCTTCTTCATTGAGTGCTGAAAAATTGGGTGCAGGGTCTCCCACTTTTAGATGCGTCATATCATTTTCTGATTGGCTGTCGTTTCCGAAAAACGAAGTAATACTTTTTAAAATTCCATTATTCATGTTGCTTTTAACAAGTTGGTATTTGAATTGTTCACAATCTTAGAAGTATTAATAAGAAACAATCGGATTCATACCGTCTGAAGGGTCTTGATGAAACATATTGCTTAACAACTGAAACAAATCAGGTGAAAAAGATTTGAACAAGTCTGGGAAAGTAAAGAAGTGGTGTGCGAGAATCCCAAAATCATCAAATTCAGACAAACCGACGACTTTAGCAATCGCTTCTTTATTCATTCCACTCATTTTTTCAAGCACCAACCACTCATTTTTGGACAAAATAGGGAGTGATACTGAGGGGGTCGTTTTTTTGAAAATATTTGAAAATTCATAAAGACCAATGCTGAAAAAAGCCTGTGGATTGTTCAAACCAATCATCAATGGGTCGGCAGAAAAGAGTACGACACCATCTTCTTCATAGATTTCGGAAGTATGAAGGTAGGGATACGGAGGGGTCGGAAAGGGATGAGGATAGAGTATAAAATGCTCATACTTACTTGTAGGAATTTGAGTTTTACCAAAAAAAACCTGTGTTGCAAGAGCTGCAACAGCCGCTTTTAAGTCTTCGGGTACGTTGTTGCGCATACTTTGAGCATCAGAATCATCGGCACGAACAGGGCGAATAAACTCATTGCCCAATATAAAAAGTGCTACCCGATTCCGAAAACGGGTTTTCAGTTCAGGCGATAATTTTTTGTAATACATAAAATGCGTTTCGAGCAGTTTCGTTGCGGCTATACTGAGGGGGGGCGGGTTGCGTCGAAACCACCACCAATTAATTTGTGGGCTTAAGACGTAGGTCGCAGCCACCATAATGAAGGCAGGTGTTGCCCAAATTGCCAAATGCCCAGCATCTTTGAAAACGGCTAAACCGAAAAAAACAACAGCCCAGAGTCCAAATGGAAGGGCGATAACTTGCCAAGGTTGAAATCTCATTATTGCAAATTTTTCCGAAAGGTAAATTTATTTTTAAAAACTCTTTGATAATTCATAAACAGCGGTATCTTTGCACCGCTTTTTGAAGGAAGAGCTGGCTGGTGAAGCCGCCTGGTAGTACAACAGTACAGGTCGCCGGTGAAGTAGCTCAGTTGGTAGAGCAATGGACTGAAAATCCATGTGTCGGCGGTTCGATTCCGTCCTTCACCACAAAACGCCACAAATTATTGATTATCAATAGTTTGTGGCGTTCGTTTTTTAAGTTGTTTTGGCATTTCGAACCATACGTGACAATAAAAGTGGCGCAAATCTTTTCACATAAGTCGCCAAACGTTCCCTTCCTTTAGCTATCACGATTTCTTCTTTTCCATGATGTAAGGCTTTTAAAATTTTTGCAGCTACTTCTTCGGGCGCAAAGCCATTCTGGGTTGCTTCATCCATCGTACCCTGTGCTTCGCCTCCTGCTGTTAGGGCGTTTATACTCACATTTGTCCGGACATATCCTGGGCATACGAGTAAAACACGAATGCCATCATTGTAGGTTTCAGCCCGAAGCGTATCGAAATAGCCATGCAAACCATGTTTTGCCGCAGCATAAGACGAGCGTAAAGGTGCGCCAAGTTTCCCCATAATACTTGTTATGACTACGATTTGCCCTGATTTTTGCTTAATCATAGGTTCTAAAACGGATTTAGTCACAGCAATTGTTCCTGTCAAATCCACATCCAGTAGTCGTTTTGTAACGGATAAATCGGTCTCAACGGCTAATGAGCGTTGGCTCAATCCTGCATTATTTATCAAAATATCTACGGCACCTATGCGACTTATTAGTACTTCTGCTTTTTTAAAAACTGAATCATGGTCTCCAATATCTAATTGTAACACCTCTATAGAAACCACGTCTTTACAGTTGGATTTTACTCGCTCTAATTCTGTTTCGTTCCTTGCAGATAAGATGAGTTGCGCCCCTTCTTTTGCAAAAGCATACGCAAGGGCTTCACCTATGCCTGAAGATGCACCAGTTATCCAAACTTTTTTATTCTTAAAAATCATATTTTTGTATTGTTTATTGATCAATTCGTTTTGTACTCGTTCTTTGCTTATTGCCCTTTAGTGCTTTTTTTATCTATCTCATCTTTAAGTTTTTTCAAAATTATTTCTTGCTTTTTAATCTCTTCTTTCATTCTTTGAATTTCAACAGCCGTTTCTTCTTTCACTTTTTGAATCTGTTCCGCGGCTTGTTGCTTGGCTAGATAGATGTTATCAGAGCTTTCTTTTTGTGCTTTACTTATTTCCTCTTGAGCTTTAACGCGGGCTTCGTTGGCTTCATTGGCGTATTGTTGTTTTTTTGCGGCTTCATCTTTTTGAGTATTGAGTACGTTTACTGCCGCACGTTGTCGGACCGAGTCCTGCTCTTGCCGTGCTTTTAGTTCCGTTTCAGCGACTTGTCGAGCAATGTCTTGCTTTTTCTTTTCAGCATTCTCTTGAATTTCTTTAACTGCCGCAGCTGCTTGTTCACGAATAGACTTGACATCTTTTTGTGCCGCATCGGTTGTTTGTGCTATCAAAGCAGCTGCACTTTGGCGGGCTTCAGAGACTTCAATAGCCGTTTTTTCCTTCTCTTTAGCTGCGCTTTCACGTAGTGCTCGGATCGCTTCTGCCTCTGCGGTTTGAATTTTCGAATAATTATCAGCAGCAGAACGCCTAACTTCCGAAAGTCGTTTGGACGATTCTTGCGTTTCGAGGGCTTCTTTTTCTTTAATTTTAGCTATTTCCTTTGCAGATGCTTCTTGGGTCTTGACGACTTCCGCGACCGCCCTTTGCTTGGCATCTTGTACTTCTTTAGCCGTCATATTGAGTAACTCCTGCTCTTTGGATTTGGCTTCTGAAATACGGGTTTCTGCTTCTTTTTGAATCTCTAACATGCGTTTTTGCGCCGTTGTTTGCGCTGTATTGACTTCTTTGGCATACACTTGCTTGGCTTCTTCTATCTTTGTGGCTGCCGTTTGTATCTGTTCTGATGCTTGCTTTTGCGTTTTTGTAATTTCTTCTGCTGCACGCTGCCGTGCTGCGACCACTTCTTGCGCTTGTGCTTGGCGAATACTATCAGCCTTTGCACGAATTTGTGCGATATAATTTTGCAAACTTTGCTGCGACTTCGTTACTTCAGCAGAGGCTTTTTCGCGCGCACTTGCCACTTCTTGGCTTTCCTTTTGACGAACTGAGTCAATAACGGATTTAGCACGTTCTTGTTGAGAGGCTACTTGTTCATTTGTTCGGGCAATGACTTCAGCGGCTTTTTTCCGTGATTCAGCGACTTCTATGGCAGAAACCTCTTTTTGTTTAGCGACATTTTCTTTTATTTCAGCCACTTCAGATGCTGAATTTTGTTGAATCGTTGCTTTTTCTTCTGCTGCTTTTCGGCGCGATTCAGCCAGTTCAAAAGCGATGCGCTGTTTTTCCAAAACAGCTCTTTCGCGTACACGAGCGACAGAATCAGCAGCGTCCACTTGTGTTTTCAAAATAACCTCAGCCGCCGTTTTCTTAGCTGAACCCACCTCCTCAACAGTTCTTTCACGCTCGACTTTAGCCGAAGCGCGAGCATCCGTTACGGTCTTTATGGTTTCTTCTCTGATGTGCTTCAACTCTCCAGTAGCACTCTCTCGAGCAGAAGCGACCTCATCCGCATAGGCTTGCTTAGCTTCTGCTAATTTTTCTTGTGTTGCTTTGATTTCAGCTGCTGCTTTCTCACGGGCAGCTGCTACTTCTTTGGCAGACTCCAATTGCGCTTTTTGAATTTCTTGTCCTGCTCTTTGGCGGGCTTCGCCAACAGATTTTGCGATTTTATCCATTTCTGCACTGGCGCGCTTTTGACTTTCAGCGACCATATCCGAAAATTGACGACCTGCTGAGTCAATCATTACTTGTGACCGTTGACGAGCTTCAACAATTTCCTTTGCAAATTGTGCTTTTTTCTGTTCTGCTACTTGACGCGAAGCCATGACATCCTCTTGTATTTTCTGCTTCTCACGTGATCCTTTTTCTCTTTCATCAGCGATTTCAGAACGAATTTTGTCTTTTATTTCCGCCAATTCTTTCCGCAAATCTGCCAATTCCTGATCATTCAGTTGCGAAACATCGGCTTTCTTAACAACTGTTGAGCTGCCAGTTGTATTAGTACCGCCTGTCGTAGGCTGAGCTTGTGGCTTAAAACCACCCGATTCTGTATTAACTGTTATATTTTTTACCTTCGATTTATCAAGGCTTTGCATAAAACACAATGCTAAGTTTTTGAAATCAATTTGACGATTATCAGGAATCGTAAACTTCCGCATCTCGTAGCTCGCTTTGCTCAATATATAAAATGTCGTTGTAATATTTTCTGAAAACCATGTGATGGCTGCCATGTCCAATTGCAGAACATTTTGATATGTACGTCCTTTGACGTCACCCATTTCAATAAAACGATAGGTCTTGCGGGTATTATTGGCATCAACGAATATCATTTCGTCGCCTTGATTAAATTCAACGCCGTTTTTTGAAGTAATACGTGCCGAAATACCTTTTTCATTGTTAAAAAATTCCATCTCGTAAGTATAGTCACCTCGGAAAATCAACGTCATATTGACGGTATATAAATAATGTGTATTGCCAACCAATCGGTTGTCAGAAATCATACCATTGCAGTTTTGCGCCTTTATACTGAGGGGGGTAAAAAAAAGGCAAAAGGCAAAAGGCAAAAGGCAAGAGACATGGAGTATATTCCACCGCTTCGAATGAGAAAGCGGTTTTTCGGCTTCCTGTTCAAAAAATCTATTCTGTTTTTGGTAAACAGCAGGCATTAAGCTAAAATGCGGAAATAGTTTCATACGCTTAGGTGTTTGAATGGACAAAACGATTTAGCTATAAGAAAAGATTGTTTTACAAAACGTCCTTTTTTTGAAATTTAATTTATACGATGCCAAAATTAACAGGTTTTACTTTTAAATTGCTATAAAATTTAGAAGTCCTATCATTTCTATACAAGACTGCCTTTTTTAGCTTGTTTAAACCTCCATTTATAAACGTTTACACTGGTTACAACGCTTTATTTTTTATCCTTTTTTTCAAACAACTAATACTACTTCTAAGTGTTTTCCAATAAAAATAAGAAGGGAAAATGCCTCTTAAATATTGTTTTTCTTTTTTATAGAGAACCCCTTTACTGCTTCTTTTTCTGTTGCCATTTATAATTCCACGTGATGGAAGGGATAATCGGAAAAATAGTGACTTGCTGAGCTGTAGCCTTTGCAGTTCCTTTTTCAAATGATTGTTGAATATCATAATAGACAAAAAAAGGATTCCACCGATTGTAGAAATTATAGACCGAAAAAGTCCAACTTGATTTAAAGCCCGTCTTATCAGGTTTGGGTGTATAAGTTGCACCAAAATCGGCACGATGATAGCTCGGTAAACGCAACGAATTGCGGTCGCCATATTCGATATTCAGCCTCTGGTCTATGAAATACAATTGTTTTAAGGGTGTGAATGTGTTGCCAGTGCCAAAAACAAAGTTTGCCGACAAATCCCATTTCCGCGTAGCATTATAATTTGACACAACTACAACATCGTGAATACGGTCATATACTGAGGGGTAGGTACGTCCACCATTGATGTCAGGAAACGTCCGCAACGTCCGCGACCATGTATAACCGACCCATCCATTGAGCCGACCTTTGGCTTTTTTGATAAAAAATTCTGCGCCATACGCCTGTCCTCTGCCAAAGACAAAAGACTGCTCAACATCTTCCGCTTGTTTCGGCACATAGTTTTCGGGATAATCAATCTGATTGCGTAGGTTTTTGTAGTAAACTTCAACAGAAGTTTCCCACATATTGTCATCAAAATTGCGGAAATAACCCATGGCGTATTGAATACCTCGTTGCGGTTTTACCAATTCTGAACTCGCCACCCACACATCCGACGGGAATGAACTCGTCGAATTGGAAACTAAATGCAGATACTGAGTGGTCATAGTCACCCCAAATTTCAAGGAACTGACATTGTCATTCATTTTGTAAGTACCAGTCAAACGTGGTTCAAAACCCGAATAGGTCTTGGCAACTTTACCTTTTCCAAAGGTTTCACCTGATTTCACAGACGTATAAGGACCAATTTGTTGGAAAGCCGACAGCCGTGTACCTAAATTGAGCGTCAACTGTGGGGTTACTTTCCAATCGTCGCTGATGTAAGCGGCGTATTCATGGGCGTATTTTGGTTTAATTTTATCACTATTCGTAAAAACTTGTTCGCCATTTGTCCCCGTTGCGACATTGGGCGTCAGGCGATGATAGGTATAGTTAACGCCAAATTTCAAGGCATGATTTACTGAGGGGTAATAATCGAAGTCAACTTTGCCATTCCAATCACGCACACCAGAAAAGACATTGAATTGAAAAACGTCTTGTCCGCCACCTGCTGCAAAATCATAGTCATTATAAATGCCACTGACATTCATAAATAAAGTCGGTTTGAAAACGTGATTCCAACGCAGCGTGGTCGTCGCATTCCCATAAGGCAAACGGAAGTTGAAACCTCTGTCTTTTGAATTAAAAACAAAGACATCACGCCCAAAATAGGCTGATAAATACAACCGGTCTTTGTCCGAAAACGTATAATTTGCCTTTGCGTTGAGGTCATAAAAATAATAATTCGTGCCTGCCAACTTCGTTTTATCAATATAAGGCTGCGCCAAATCAAGGGCATAAGTGCGCCTTGCGGAAACAATGAACGACGATTTTTCTTTCTGAATTGGACCTTCAACCGTCAAACGGCTCGCAATGAGACCGATACCGCCTTCTGCTTCATAGGTCTTATTATTGCCCTCTTTCATCTGAATATCTAACACAGAGGACAACCGACCGCCGTATTGAGCGGGCATACCGCCTTTTATCAAAGTCGTATTTTTTATCGCATCTGCATTAAAAACGGAGAAAAAACCAAGCAAATGCCCTGGGTTATAGACCACAGCCTCATCCAGAAGCACTAAGTTTTGGTCAATGCCACCGCCCCGCACATAAAACCCTGAACTCCCTTCCATTGCTTTTACACCGGGTAAAAGCTGTATGACTTTCAAGACATCGGCTTCGCCAAACAAAACGGGTGTTCTTTTAATATTGTCAATCGGCAATGTCACAGTCCCCATTTCGGTACGGGTTACATTTTTATCTTTTTCTTGCGCGGTCACGACGACTTCCTGTAATTCGACCCCCTCAGTAATTCCGACGTTTAGCGTTTGATTAAATGCCAAATCCACTTTAATCTCTTTGTCTTGAAAGCCAACATAAGTCACTTTTATTATATAAACACCTTTGGGCAGTGTCAGCGAATAAAAACCATAAGTATTTGTCGCAGCCCCCTGCTGTCTGTTGTCTTTGTTAAAAACATTGACCCCAATGAGCGTCTCTCCAGAGCGTTCATCCTTGACATAGCCAGACAATGTAAAATTTTGTGAAAAAACAGCACTTATCGTAAAAATGCTCAAAATATAGGAGAGTAGAAAAAATCGGGTGTTCATACCAAATAATGTTTTGTTCAAAATACAAAGCTAACGTTTTGAGGGCGAATTTGGTTTTGAAATTTGGTTAAATGTGTCAATAACAGGCTAAAATAGAAACACTTTACTTTTCTTTTCACAACATTTCATCTTTCAAAGAAGTTAACGCTTCAAAATTTTAACATTCTTTAACACGTTATTAAACCTTTCGTAACACCTTTTGTCTAAATTTCGAGTTTTACCCCCTCAGTAATTTTTCGAATATTTTCCCATTCTATTCCATTCTTTTCCTATATTAGTTTTAGATTTAAGCCTTCATTTGCTCCACCCAACGGAAAAACTTTATTTTTTTATCAGTTTTTTAAATTTAAAACGTCAATGAATACGACGACAATAAAAGAAAAAAAGCGAAGTCCGCGAGTCGTTGCAGGTCTGACACCCTACACAGGTACATTTGGCAAAGAGCAAATTACGCACTTGCTGAAACGCACCCTATTTGGTGCAAAAAAGTCAGATATTGATTTTTTTATGGGTAAAACCCTAACAGAAACGATTAACACACTTCTAACTGAACCAGGCTCTTTGACAGATGCTCAATTGCCGCTGAGAAACTATCTTGAGGGAACACTGCCTATGGGTGCGACATGGACGTATGCACAACACGATGCTAATTTTGACGGGCAAAGACGCAATTCTTTGAAAATATGGTGGGTAGGCAATATGGTCAATCAACCCCGCAGTATTTTTGAAAAAATGGTTTTGTTTTGGCACAATCATTTTGCTACTGAAATGCTTGATGCGTTTTCTTCTATGTCTTTTGAATATGTGATGCTGCTTCGTAAGTATGCTTTGGGCAATTTCAAAAGTTTAACAAAAGATATGACGCTGAATGCCAATATGCTTTTATACTTGAATGCCGACTGCGACGTCGTGCGGTCCTCAG
>JANMJN010001304.1:0-2540 GCA_031371355.1 Saprospiraceae bacterium | reverse complement strand
TGACAAAATTTTTAAAGAAAACGCGAAACAATTGATTTTGGCTGTTGCACGAAAGGTTTTAGGGATAACGGGACTGGAAAACGCAGAAGAAGTTAAAGCAACACTTCAAAAAACATTGGAAAGAGTACCAGATTGGTTGCTCAAAATAGTGAATCTTTAAAGAAAAACCACCAAAAGAAGTACTTAGACACATTGTACTACGACTCAAAGAATTGGATAAAAATGAAGAATTAACATTTGGAAAACATGTTGTCCAGTTGGAAATATTATCAGATTTGCGTAATTTGCAACCATTATTAACTAAAACAATTGATGCTATGCCGCTTGTATATGATATTAACAAAGATGTTCGTTTCAATCAAGGAATTGAAAAAGGAATTGAAAAAGGCAGAGAAGAAGAAGCTGCAAAAAAAGATTATTTTTTTGTTAGTAACCTTTTAATCAATACCGATATTGTACATCTTACCGATGAACAAATTGCTGGTTTAGCAAATGGCACTGTGGCGTTTGTACAAACAGTGAAACATGAAAGAGCGGAAAAGAAAGAAACGCCATACAGCCTTCTTCTGAAATCTATAATTTCATAAAAAAATACCCCCTCAGTATGGAAATTACTGAGGGGGCTTTTTATTTATAAAACAAAAAATTACAATACTTTATGTATTAAAGTTTAATCGCATAACCCACTCTTTTGTAGTTTTCACTTGGCGATACATCGCCAGTCGTTTCTAGTAAAAAAACAATATTGATGGTCGTACCTGCTTGAGCCGGCACTTTCAAGGTTTGAAATTGAAAGTTAGCGATGCTGGTGTTTGCAGGGAAGACGACTTTACCACCATTAGGAAGTTTGAAATGCGTATTTTCGATACCAGTAGATGCTTCTTTGTCAATAGAAACCGTGACAGAAGTTTCAGAAGGACGTTGAACACCGACAAGGTTGACCTGTGCATTAACGGTACTGTCTTTATTAAGCAAGCTGATAATTGGATATGTTTTGCCAACTGCTGGTGATGATAAAACCGTCGCATTGAACTCAACCAATGTTTTTTCATTGAACGTCTTATCAATTTCTTTGATACAGCTACTGAAAGCCAAGGCAGCTAAAATAGCGATATTGAAAAATATTTTTTTCATCTTTCGATTCTTTTTTTTAAAATTAATAACCAAAATTTTGTTTCAAATTAGGATTTGCTTGAATTTCACGAACTGGAAGTGGAGCAAGGATACGGAAATCCGTGAAAAGAATATTCGTTGGAATTTTGATAATATCTTTTCCCAATCGTTTTAAATCAAAGAAGCGATGTCCTTCAAAAGCCAATTCGATGCGGCGTTGCTTTAAAATCTCATCTAACAATGCTGTACCTGTCAAAGTGCTTGTTCTTGCGGGCAAACCAGCTCGAGTCCTTATTGTATTTAGATCCTTGAGCGCATCGGCTTCTCTACCCCCTTGATTGAAAATGGCTTCCGCACGGGTCAAATAGAGTTCAGAAACACGAATAACGGGTACATTGTCGAGGTTTACAGCACCATTTTTACCAAAAAACTTGGTACATTCGATTTCAGCCGTTCCGCGTCCAGCCGTACCTAATTCGAAAAGAGTGCGACGAATATCTAAAACCTTGTTTGCTGTATCTTTTTCAGACTCAATGGCTGCCAAAAAGTTTGCAGAAGGTACGAGGTCACCAAAGCCGCCTGTTTTTGTCCGATTACCCAACTCAACAAGCGTTGTATAAGTAGTTTGGAGCGACGAATTGACACCAACATTTTCGTTTGTTTGATAATTTAACTCAAACATAGATTCTGGGTGTATCGCTGCACGCCAAGACGCTATATAGTTGGCATTGGTCTGAAAAACACCGATACCGGAGGCGAGAGCATCAGTTGCTGTTTTTTCAGCATTTGCCCAATCGCCCATATAGAGGTAAACCCTTGAAAGTAAGCCTTGCGCTGCCCCTTTTGTGGCATAGAAAGGCGCCCGAGACTTAGCTGTACCTTCCAATTTCGTAATAGCTGTATTAAAATCTGCTACGATTTGCTTGTAACATTCATCTATCGAAGCACGAGATGCGTTTGTGACTTGTGGCAATTCCAAGACACCTTTTAAAATGAGTGGCACACCACCTCTGTCTTGTTGCGTTACGATGGCTTTAGGCGTATAAGCATAAGCTCGCATCAACTCGAAATACAACAAAGCACGCATGAAGTAAGCTTGTCCCTCGATGGCACTGCGCTTTGTATCAACCATTTTTACTGAGGGCGAGGCATCAATCACTAAATTGAGCTGGTTGATAGCGAAATAAGCTGTTGCCCACAAGTTGACGATGTGCGCGTTAGGTTGGTTTTGATATTCAGGATTTAGACGTCCTGACTTATTGGTCGCCCGTCCATTATCCGCTAATGCCTCGGGCATAGCGATGATGTCACGCCCATAGACGTTGATAGATTGCAATTGGTCATACGCACCGATAATTGTTGCATCAAGTGCTTCCTCTGTCGTTAAGGCAGTCGCAGAGTCAATAGATTGACGTGGACTGACATCT
>JANMJN010001303.1:0-7959 GCA_031371355.1 Saprospiraceae bacterium | reverse complement strand
ATCCGTGGGTCTAAAACCGCATATAACACATCCACCACAATATTCATCAATACGAAGACCAAAGCTGTAAACAGCACACAACCTAAGACAACAGGAATATCAAAATTGAGCAAAGCCGTGACCGTCACTTGTCCTAAACCATTGTATGTGAAGACACTTTCAACAAAAAAAGCCCCTGCTAAAAGCCCTGCAAACCAACCTGAAACGGCAGTCGTTACGGGATTTAAAGCGTTGCGCAAAGCGTGTTTGACAACAACACTTTTTCTATCTAAACCTTTCGCTTTGGCGGTGCGGATATAATCCATCGTCAGAATATCGAGCATCGTGGAACGGGTTAATTGTGTAATCAAAGCCACAGGGCGTATGCCGAGGGCAACGGCGGGTAAAATCAAGTTTTTCCAGACAATTTGTTCATCACCAAAGTCATCAAGTTCAAACAAACTGCCTTGAATATTAAGTCCTGTCCAATCCGATAACCAAAAGCCGAAGACTAAGGCTAATATCATCGCCACGATATAAGAAGGCAACGAATAACCTGCAACGGAAGCGACTATCGAAGACGTATCGAACCAACTGCCTGGTCGCAAAGAAGCCACAACACCTAAGAAAATGCCTAAAATAGTGGCAATTATCATCGCAGAGATGGCTAATATCGCTGTTTGTGGAATAGCATCCCTCAGTATGTCGGTTACTTTTCGTCCAGTTTGATACGATTCGCGTAGATATGGCATCTTGATAACCAATGCTTTTTCTCCCAATGGTAAAACTTTGAGCCAATGGTATTTTGTCGCATTTTCCGCCGTAGCCACGTGGATACTGAGGGGGCTGATATCATTCAAATACATCACCAATTGGGCATAAAGCGGTTGGTCGAGACCCAATTCTCGTTTTTTGGCTTGTACTGTGGCATTATCTGAACGTTGCCCAAACGTCAAACGGGCAGGGTCAACGGGGGCAAGGTAAATAATGCTGGTGATGATGAGTACCACAAGAGTCATAACAGCCAAGCCATAGAATAGGCGACGAGCGATGAGGTTGAGCATGTCTATTTTCGATTTTGTTCAGGGCAAAAATGGGAATATTTAGTCGTATTTCCTTTTTTTATGTAATAATGATAAAAATCATATTATTACCCAATATTAATGTGGTGCTTTGCCTTCAATTTTAATAAAAAAACCTTGATTTATTTGATAGTTCAGACAACCCTGAAATCTATCTGACCGTCTTGGTACGAACCTCGTGTGACTATGAACGAAAATCAATTGACCGACATCATTAACGGATGCCGTGAAAAGAATGCTAAAAGCCAATACGCGTTATTTGCTTTGTATTATAACTATGCCATGAGCATAGCACATCGTTACGCCTCGACTTATGAAGAAGCAGAGGAAATTGCGAACGATGCTTTTGTAAAAGTTTTTATGCGCATTGAGAGTTTTGAACATAAATGGACATTCAAATCTTGGTTGCGCCGCATTCTCATCAATACCGCCATTGATGCTTATCGTGCCAAGCAAATTAGACCACAAACAGACGACTTAGAGGCATTTTATGATGTCGGGGTAGGAATGAATGTCATTGGAACCATGACAAGAGACGAAATATTGGAACGTGTTGTTGAATTACCGCCCTCTTATCGAACTGTTTTTAACCTTTTTGTTGTAGATGAATATACCCATGAAGAAATTGCAGACCTGTTGGGCATTTCCATAGGCGCATCTAAATCGAACCTATCTAAAGCACGCCAAAAACTCAAAAAACTATTAAAAGAAGATATTAGACAAAATTGTTGAAATATGAACGAAGGAGAATTCGACAAAATTATTTCTAAAAAACTAAAAGAAGAAGGGACTGATTATCCAAATTTAGATGCCAATTGGCAGAAAATTAAGGATAAAATGGTACAACTTCACGACTCAAAACCGACACCGGGTGGTGTTGTCGTTCTGCCCAATAGTGTTAAGAATGGTTTTAGTCAAAAACGATGGCTTTTGCCTGCTATGTTAAGCTCATTGCTCTTGCTTTTGGGTGTTAATGGTTGGTTTTTATGGCGTTTGACGCAAACAACAGAAAAAAACGCATTAACTTCGGAGAAACAGAAAGCGGGTCAATCGGCACGTCTTTATGATACGATTATTGAAACCAAGGTCATTTATCGATTTGATACAATTTATAAAAAAGTGATAATCGTTCAACCTATTTCGGCGGAATCAAATCTTAAAACAAGTTTGATTGAACCCAAAAATACCCCCTCAGTAAAAGAGGCAAAAAGCGACCCCTCCTTATCTTATGACAAATTTGTTGATGGAACAATGGCTCAAAAAGAAAAGGATAAAAGTCGTGTCCAAAACGCTTTCAATACACCTAAAACGGGCAAAATAGAAGAAGAAAAACGGGCACATGATGCTTCAAAGGACTTAATTACAGTAGAAAAGAGTAATGAAACAACAAATTATATATCAAACAGTCAGGCTTCGGCTCTTTCATTTAAACAGGAAACTATTGAGAAAACGCCTAATGCTGAGGTAGATAAACAAACAATGAATTCCCCTTTAACAAATCGTCAAGACACTAATTTTTTAACAGATTCAAGTCGAAATAAGGCGAATGAACATATAGATAGCCTGAATATTGACGCTAAATCGCCTTTGGAAGATACGCTAAAGTACACCAAAGCGCTTTATGATTCCCTCGAATTGAAGCCCTCGGAAAGCCTTCAAAACATTATAAATGCACTTCCTAAAAAGGTTATAGTTGACCATTATGTAGGAGGGCTTCAAGGAGGGGTATCGTGGTTCATTCCAACTAAAACGGGTATAAACGCCAATGAATGGTATGGTTTGTCTGGAGAAATAGCATTTAAAAGGGGGTTGCGCTTATCTGTTTCATTAGACAACGTTCAAAATCATTTCAAAACAACGACCCGTGATGCCATACTCAATTTACCTACTGACCCTCCTATGACGGAGAACTACAATCTGAAGTATATTGAAGGCAGCTCATCAAGTGTACTTGCGGGCATCGGTTTGTCTTATCTGTTTAAATCAGAAAGACGTATAAGCCCCTTTGTTTCAGTGGGTTTTGCGCGGCGTTGGGTTCTTCCTTATTCCTTGGAGTTTGAGTTTACAAACAAAATGACAGGGGAGGAGAGGAGTTTTAAGATAGACGACACACGTTACCATCAAGACAATTGGTTTAATATGGGTTTTGGTTTTGAAACGACGTTGGAATCCAAATTTTTAATAAGACTCAAAACGGAGTATATCTATGACCCCAATCACGGTCTTGAGGGTATTAATCAGTTTTTACTGAGGGGGGGTATTTTTTATCGATTCTAAAATCAATTTTAATAACAATTACTCATTTTTTACAATGAAACGAACAACCAAGTTACTCTATCTCTTCCTGTTCATAGGAGGAGCATCCCTTTTAACGAGTAAACAAAGTGGTCAAAACAAACGATACGCAGGCGCACCGGGTGATGTTGTATCCACAGGCTGTTATGACCCAGGGCAGGGTTGCCATGATGTCACACCTACAACTGGTGCATCTGTCACGCTTACAGGTGTGCCTTCTGTTTATGTAGCAGGTCAAGTCTATCCATTAACTTTGACCGTGACTGACCCCACTAAAGTCAATGCCGGCTTCCAAATTGTTGCTATGGATGCTTTGGCGGCTAATGCTTTTACAAATATCGGTACTTTTACAGCCTCTTCGGGTACAAAACTTATCTCTGGAACGACAGCCAGTAGCAACGCGCCTGGTCGTCTTGTTCACAGTATTGATAAAGCTATGACGGCGGGTTCTGCTTCATGGACATTTAATTGGACTGCTCCTACTGTTGCATTGCCTGCGAATGTCGTATTTTATTATTCAGCTGTCGCGGCTGATGGTAATGGCGATGAAACCATTGGTGATAAAGCTGTATTTGGACATACCGCGAATATTGCCATAGGTGTTGAGTTGTTGTCATTTGAGGCAACAATTCAGAAACGCAATCAAGTCGAATTGGCTTGGCAAACTGTCAGTGAGAGAGACAATAAAGCCTTTGTTGTTGAACGTAAAGCCAATGACAGTCCATTTTTTCAAGAACTCGGTAAAGTTAACGGGCATGGTTCAACCAACACAGCCCATGCTTATTTTTTTACTGACGATATGCCAGAAACTGGTAAAATCAACTATTATCGTTTACGTCAAGAAGATTATGATGGTAAAATAACTTACTCAAAAATAGTATCAGTGGCTTTGAATACACCGTTTAAAGTCAAGGTTTTTCCAACTATCGTTAAAAATGGTGATGTCTTAACTGTCGAAACCACAGGAACAGCAGGTTCAACGGTTGATTTTGATGTCGTGAATATGTATGGACAAGTTGTGAAAATGGAGAAAAACGCTGGTTATACTGAGGGGTGTCAATTTAATGTGTCTAACCTTGCTTCTGGTCGTTATATCATTAAACTGAGTCAGGGTGATAAGAAAAACTATGCATCTTTCATGGTTAATTAACAATTGTATATATTAAAAGTGTAAAATTCTTTACATATTTATCCTATGGCTGTAAGGTCATAGGATTTTTTATAGGCAATTACGAATTTCATATAGCCCATTACGAATTTTCGACCCCCAAAAACAAAAGGCTATTCCGACCTCAATCGAAATGCCTTTTGCAACGCAATTAACTCTGACAGTAAATTCTTGTATTGGTTATTGGGGATTGGTTATTGGGGATTGGTTATTTGGGATGATAAACCAATCCCCAATAACCAATAACCAATCCCCAATCCCCAATAACCAATCAACGAGCAATAATGATTTGTTTAGTCATATCTCTTTTGCCTTGTGGTAAAAGGCGAATGAGATAAGTACCAACGGGCATTTCGCTTGTCGTTATTTGATAAGGTGTAGCAGTGGCTTTATCTACTTGTTTGACCATTATCATTTTGCCCATCGCATTGTAAATTTGAATACCGACGGAACGACCTTCGTAAGATGTTAAATCTATACTAACATTATCATCAGCTGGATTCGGGAAAATACGAACCGTTGATAGATTGGTAAAGACGACCTTCTGCGCATCAGAATAAAGGGTTGTGCCATCATTTTGAATCGCTCCAACGCGGTAAAAATTGTCCCCCTCAGTAGGATGGGTGTCATAAGCCACATAATGTTCAGGTGAATTTGTATTCAATGAGTTCTGAATACTCAACTTTTCAAACTCACCATTAGTATTATTCAGTTTTTCGATAGAGAAATAATCGTTTTTATAGCCTGTATTATTCACCCACTCGATGCGTGCCTTATTGGTTTCGGCTTTTGCTTGGACATCAAAAATGGTTTTTGAAACAGCCAAATTATTGGTTGGTGTACAAGAGTTGTATTTCAATACTTTGACGTAATCGAATAAACCTTCAATGGCATTGCCCCAAATGGTGTAACTCAAATACGATTGAATACTGTAAGTCAATGACGTTTTACCTGCATACACCACATTGGAGACATCAAATGTCAAAATATCTAAATTTGGACCTGATTGACCACGAAAATTGTTGTCACCTCTATAAATGTCGCCAATTTTCAAGTGTTCACCTTTGTATTTATCGCCTTCAAAAGCAATAATGGTCATTTTAGCATTAGACGTACAGCCAGACGGTATGTTGATGCACTGAATGGTGCTGCTGTAAGTATTAGCGGGGTAAGTCATACGGAAATTGTCAGTATTGATATGGATTGTCGAATACGATAAACCTGCTTTTTCATAAACAATAACCATAGACCATGCACCGTAAGCGGCATTGCTTTGGCAATAGTTGCCGGTATTATCCCAAGTTAATTCGCTGACAGTGTATAAACCAGAACAGTTAACGAGGTCAGTCACATTGGCTCTTGCACCATAAAACGACATACGCCAAGCAGGTTCGTAATAAGTTTGTGAACCATCTGCTTCTATTTTTTTGCCATTCAGTTTTATTTTTTTATCTAAAGACCCAGACCCTGACCAATATAAGTAAGCCGCTTTAACAACAGCCCCTAAGGGTAATGTTAAATATTTACTTGAATTGCTATTTTTATTACAGTTACTTCTGTCTTCCGATTGACTCATTGTATTGCCGATGGAAATATAGTCAATTGAACCTTTGAATATCAATTGTTCCTTATTACCGCCACAATTTGTCATAGAAAAAGCAGGAGAAACCTTAACTTCAATCGTTTTTGTTGCTGTACAACCCGCAGCATCTTTCAACACAACCGTATAAATACCTGCTTGTGAAGTAGTTATAGCATTTGAAACCAATACATCGCCGCCAGTATTACCTGTTTTTGAAAAGCCATTCGGTCCAGTCCATTTATAAGAAGCCAAACCATTTGGATTAGCTGATAAGGTCAAACGTGTACCTTCGATTACCGTTACGCTGCTGCCTGTGTACCAAGTATCATTGATATAATATTCGGTGACGGCGTTATGGGTCAAAGATGCACACGTGTTTGATACCGTCACCGTAAATGAACAGGTGGCTTTGTTGCTTTTGGTATCAGTTGCGGTGTAAGTGACAGTTGTTGTACCAACGGGGAAGCAAAAACCAGAAGAATGTGTGCTTGATACTGAGGGGGTGCCGCAATTATCTGTTGCAGTTGGTGCTGTCCAAGTCGCTGATTTACAAGTATTATCAGTATTTGTTAATGTTTGATTGGCAGGACATGCTGCAAAAGTCGGCGGCGTTACGTCGGTTGCACAAAGATTTGCATTAACCGTAATAGCGAATGAACACGTAGCCGTATTACCCTTTGCATCTGTCGCTGTGTAAACAACATGGGTCGTTCCAATATTGAAACTTGTACCAGAAGCGAAGTTGGAAGTCACACCCGCAAAAGCGCAGTTGTCAGTAGCTGTTGGCGCAGTCCAAGTTGCTGTTGCCGTTGTACCATTTGTAGTCGTTAGTGTTTGATTGGTTGGACAGGCAGAAAGTGTAGGTACTTGTGCATCATTTAAACATGGATTGGATAATGTGACTGTAAACGTACATTTAGACGTATTGCCAACTTTATCAGAAGCTGTATATGTAACGGTGGTTGTACCCAACGCAAAAGTATTACCTGATTGGTGCGAGCCATTTAATACCACTGGCGCACAAGCATCTGTTGCCGTTGGCGTCGCCCAAGTCGCTGTGGCAGTCGCATTGGTTGTTGATACAGCGACATTGGCGGGACAAGTTAAAACAGGTCCTGTGACATCGCCCGGACATGGGTTTATGCCTGCAATATTGACTGTAAAACTGCATGTTGAGGTATTATTTCGAGTATCCGTCGCTGTATAAACGACATTTGTTGTGCCAATGTTGAAAATAGAGCCAGAAACAGTAGAACCACTTAGAGAAACAGAACTGCAGTTATCTGTTGCTGTCGGTGTTGTCCAATAACCAACCGCACCATTAATCGCTGTATTGACAATGCCAAAGAAATTAGCAGGGCAATTCACAATGACAGGCTTGAGTGGATCAGATGTACAAATATCGGATGGGCTATTGACAGTTATCGTGAAGCTACACGTTCCGACATTACCAGAAGGGTCTTTTGCTGTATAACTGACAGTATTTGTACCCGTTGGGAAAGCAATACCAGAATTTAGGTTTTGTTGAACGATAACAGGGTAGCAGTTGTCTGTTACTGAGGGGGTGTTCCAAACCACAACGGCATTACCGTTATTGCTATTAATAGTCTGATTGGTTGGACAATTAGCAAAAACAGGTGCGTTGGCATCGGTGGCAGGGCAAACAGCAGTCGTTGTAATTTTAACGACATTGACTTTAAATATACAATCCGTTGTATTGTTGCGCGTGTCTTTAACCGAAACCGTTACTTGCGTCAAACCTAATGGAAAGGCAGAACCACTTGCATTTGTGGATATTACTGAGGGGGTGTCGCCGCAATTATCAATGCCTGTAACAGTAGCCCACGAATAAG
>JANMJN010001235.1:0-5401 GCA_031371355.1 Saprospiraceae bacterium | reverse complement strand
GTTTGAACGACATGTGTTTGTTTTTACCTTCCGTCATCACGTATTTCATCAAACGCTGAAAGGGTTTCGTTTCATAAAAAGGCGATTGCGGATTGCCAACAAAAAAGCCTTGTAACTTATTGTTTTTCAAAACAATACGCTCAAAACTCAGTTCTTTAGCTGCCCAGCGCAAGCGCAAACCATCAAACAGTTCCTCGACTTGAACTGGTATTTTACCAAAACGGTCGGACATCATAGCAGCATAAGATGTGATGCCTGCTTCGTTTTCAATTTCGTCGAGTTGGGTGTAAAGATTGAGGCGTTCCTGCGTGTTCGAGACATACTCATCGGGTATGTGCATTTCGATATCGGTGTCTATCGAAACCTCATTAACAAAGGACGTTTTCTTTTCTATTTCCTCTTTGAACAACTCTTTGAAGTCTGTTTGTTTCAACTCCATAATGGCTTCGTCGAGGATTTTTTGATACGTTTCGTAGCCCACGTCGGCAATAAACCCCGATTGTTCGCCGCCCAACAAATTGCCCGCTCCGCGTATATCCATGTCGCGCATCGCAATATTGAAACCGTCGCCTAAGTCCGTAAACTCCTCCAATGTTTTCAAGCGCAAACGGGCTTCGGGCGTCAAAACACTGAGGGGGGGGCTGAACAAATAACAATATGCTTTTTTGTTGGAACGACCCACCCGACCGCGCAATTGATGCAAATCGGACAAACCAAACTTGTCCGCATTATTAATCATTATCGTATTGGCATTCGCAATGTCGAGACCCGTTTCTATGATGTTGGTACACACCAAAACATCGTGTTTTCTATCAATAAACTCCACCAAAGTCTCTTCCAATTGTTCGGGCGGCATTTGTCCATGCGCCATCGAGATGTCAATGTCGGGACAAAGACCCCTCAGTAAAGCGACCATATCGGGCAGCGATGACACCCTGTTATGCACAAAGAACACTTGTCCGCCGCGTCCGACTTCCTTATAAATCGCTTCCTTAATGACTTCATCGTTGAATACCCTAACTTCGGTCTGTATCGGTTGCCGATTCGGCGGCGGCGTTCTAATGATAGACAAATCCCTCGCAGCCATGAGCGAAAACTGCAAGGTGCGCGGAATGGGCGTTGCCGTCAATGTCAAAGTGTCCACATTGACTTTAAAACGGCGCAAACGTTCTTTGGCAGCGACACCAAATTTCTGCTCTTCGTCAATCACCAACAGCCCTAAATCCTTGAATTGCATGTCTTTATTCAAAATAGCGTGCGTGCCAATCAACACGTCCACCTTACCAACCTTTGTGGCTTCCATCACCTCTTTTTTCTCTTTCGCTGTGCGAAAACGATTAATATAATCGACTGTCGCGCCAAATTCACCGAGTCTTTCGCTGAAAGTTTTGAAGTGCTGCATCGCCAGAATCGTCGTCGGCACCAATATCGCCACCTGTTTTCCAGAAGTGACTGCCTTAAATGCTGCGCGAATGGCTATTTCGGTTTTACCAAAACCGACATCACCACAGACCAACCTGTCCATCGGATACGAGCGTTCCATGTCGGTTTTGACATCGGTTGTCGCCTTCGCTTGGTCGGGTGTATCTTCGTACATAAACGAGGCTTCGAGTTCGTCTTGCAGATAATTGTCCTTTGGAAAGGCAAAACCGCCTGCCGCTTTTCGAGCCGCATACAGCTTAATGAGTTCAGCTGCAATGTCTTTGACTTTCTTTTTGGTCGCTCTTTTGAGATTCTGCCAAGTATCAGAACCCAACCGATTGAGTTTCGGTGGTGTACCATCTTTACCGACAAACCGAGCGATTTTATGCAAAGAGTTTATCGAAACGTAGAGCAAATCATTGTTGGAATAAACCAAACGCACCGCTTCTTGTATCTGCCCATTGATATTGATTTTTTCCAAACCCGAAAACTTGCCCACGCCGTGGTCAATATGCGTGACGTAATCACCTTCTTGCAATTCTTTGAGTATCCTCAAATTCAAAGATTGTTCCTTTGAAAACCCTTGACGTGTACGGGCGCGGTGGTAGCGTTCAAAAATCTGATGATCGGTATAACAAGCGATATTCAACTCTAAATCGACAAATCCCTCGCGGATGGCTTTCAAAATCGGCTCAACTTTCGTCTTTGCGCCTAAGTCATGGAAAATAGAAAACAGCCGTTGCATCTGTTTCTCATTGTCCGTAAACAAGTAATTTTTCAGTTTTGACGACTCGTTTTCATGCAAATTATGAATCAACAAATTAAAATTCTTATTGAACGAAGGCTGCGGCTTGGCTTTAAATTCAATTTTTTCTGAAATTCTAAAACCTAAATCCGAAATTTTACCCCCCCTCAGTAAAACGAGGCTCAAAGTCTTTATATCATCAATGACATCGTGCGGCTGAATGAAAGCACGATCTCTAAAAATCTCCTTGACTTCTTCATCACTTTCGTAACGTAGTTTTTCGCCGAAGACTTCCGCTTTTTCAAAACAGATTTGCAAACGGTCAATGAGGTTTTGAAAATCATGGGTAAAAATGACCGTATTTTGAGGCAAAATAGAGAGAATTGACGTTTTTTGAGAACGGTCAAAACGTGTATTGATATTTGGAACGATATTGACGGAACGTATTTTTTGTTGCGACAACTGCGTCGTCGGGTCAAATGTCCTTATGGATTCAACTTCCACATCAAACAATTCTATCCGATATGGATATTCATTACCATAAGAATAAACGTCCACAATGCCACCCCGAATTGAAAACTGACCAGGCGAATAGACAAAGTCCATGCGCAAAAAGCCAAATTCAATCATCAATTCACACATAAAATCAACATCCAAGTTTTCACCTACGGAAATTGAAATCCGTTTTTCCTCCAAATACTGAGGGGCTACTACTTTCTCAAACAAAGCTTCTGGATAAGTGACAATGATTTCACCATGTGCCGTTGATTGCGCGAGTTTATTGATGACTTCAGTGCGCTGCAAGACATTATTTGAGTTGATCTCTTCAAAATACGTGGGTCTTTTGAAGGAATCGGGCAAATAATGAATCGTTTTGGTCGTCAGCAGATTCTGCAAGTCGTTTTGCAAATAAGCCGCTTCGTCCTTGTCAATAGCGACAATGAGGTAAGGCTGCGGGGCATTCATGTAAGCCCCCGTCAGTACAAACGATTCCTGTGCGCCCATAAGTCCGTTGAGTTGCAAGCGGGCAGGCGCATCGTTTTTCTGTAAAATCTCTGCGATTTGTATAACCTTCGGAGAAGTCCGATAGCGTTCGATGAGTTGAGTCAGTGTATCCACGGAGCAAAGGTAGAATAATTTGGATACTCTATCTTAGCTGTGCATAATTTGGATGTAATACAAATTCATTAAAATACCGTAAACACCTACCTTTGATTTTTTGACACATATATATACGTGTCAAAAAATGCTCTCTGTATCATTTATAAGCCATTGTATTACTAAAATCTAAAACCATGCATTTCAGAACGTTTGACAAAACCGTTTACATACACCGCAGAAGTGTCTTAAAGACAACAGTCGGTTCAGGTCTCATTTTATTGATGGGCAATGACGAAAGTCCGATGAATTATCGAGACAATACTTTTCCTTTTCGTCAGGATAGTACCTTTTTGTATTATTTCGGTTTAGATTTCGCAGGTTTAGCCGCCATTATTGATACTGAAAGCGGCGATGAAATTATTTTTGGCACTGAATTGACCATTGATGACATCGTTTGGACAGGTCTTTTGCCGTCCATCAATGCTATGGCTCAACAAGTCGGTGTTGAAAAGACACAGCCCTACCCTACTATTGAAGGTTTTATCAAAAAAGCCTTGTCTTTGAAACGTAGCATTCATTTTATTCCACCTTATCGAGGTGACAATGCGATTAAGTTAGCTGAATGGCTCAACGTGCCAGTGCAACGTCTTTCTGCACAAGCGTCTATTCCACTAATAAAAGCCATCATCAATCAACGGGCATATAAAGAAGCACGAGAAATCGCTGAAATAAATAAAGCGGTTTTGACTACTACGAATATGCACTTGGCAGCTATGCAATACGTCAGACCCGGCATGAAAGAATATGAAGTGGTGGCGAAGGTGCAAGAAGCGGCTTTTACTGAGGGGGGTAGTTTGTCATTTCCAATTATATTGACTGTCAATGGCGAAACTTTGCACAATCATTATCATGGTAATACTATACGTGAAGGGCAAATGATTTTGTGCGATGCGGGAGCTGAAAACGATATGCATTATGCGGGTGATATGACTTGTACTTTCCCTGTCGGTAAAAAATTTACATTAAGGCAAAAGGAGATATACGAAATCGTTTTACACACACATCAAACGGCTGTCAGCCTCCTAAAACCGGGCGTGCTTTACAGAGACATATATATTAAGGCGTGTGAGACATTGGTTGAGGGTTTAAAATCTGTCAATCTCATGCGGGGTGATGCTGCCGAAGCTGTTGCTGCGGGCGCACATGCGATGTTCTTCCAATGCGGCTTAGGTCACATGATGGGTTTAGATGTCCACGACATGGAAGACTTAGGCGAAGAGTATGTGGGCTATACGGATACATTGAAGAAGAGTACGCAGTTTGGCATTAAGTCGCTTCGGCTTGGTCGGGCATTAGAAACAGGTTTTGTATTGACTGTAGAGCCGGGTGTATATATTATTCCGACTTTGATTGACCAATGGAAAGCCGAAGGAAAGTGTACGAACTTTATTAATTATGATGTTTTGGAAACGTATCGTGATTTCAGCGGCATCAGAATAGAAGAAGATTTTGTGATTACTACTGAGGGGTATCGCTTATTAGGAAAAGCATTGCCTAAGACAATTAGTGAAGTTGAAGCCATGCGTCAGTGATTAGAAACCATTTGAAATCCTAAGAATTCCCATTCTTCTAAATTACTAAAAATAGTGAAAAATAATTTGATTGAGTCAAGTGATAGAATGGGGCAATACTGTTCTTACAACACTAAGTTTAACTTCAACTATTCGGGAGAATTTTGGGGTTGTTGCGAAATTAAATTTGGTTATTCTTTTTTCCAAAAAATTACTTTCTGAAACTGGGCCGGCAGCGCCGTGGTGCTGCGCCGGCGCCTCTTCCACGATCAGATGCGCGTTCGTACCCGACCAGCCGAACGAGCTGACACCGGCGGTCAGCAGCCCGTCGCCGCTCCACGTTTCCATTCGCGTCGGAACCGGGAAGTTGCCCGCGTCCACCGCGATGTGCGGATTGAGCTCGGAGAAATGCACGACGGGCGGAACGGCGCGGTGCTGCAGCGCGAGGACAACCTTGATCAACCCTGCGATCCCGGCCGCGCCCTCGAGGTGGCCGAGATTGCTTTTCACGGCGCCAAGCCAGCACGGCCGGCCAGCCGCGCGTCCCTCGCCGAGGACCTCG
>JANMJN010001221.1:0-4494 GCA_031371355.1 Saprospiraceae bacterium | reverse complement strand
TACATAGTTTAACCGAAATCTATTATAATAATCGTTTAATCCTAAAAGAAAACCTATTTCTTGAACCAAATTTAATGAATTTGAATGCGATTGGACAATTAGAAAACTATTCGCATCAAGCTAATTTGATTTTTTTAAAAGAGAAGATAGATATTAATATAGTTACTGAAAGAATTAATGATTATTTGATTAAACAAAAAGATATTATCTATGGAATTTCAGAAACACCTGTAAATGGTTTAATCATTAGGCAATTAGGACAAAAGGCGGAGCAGTTGTATGATTGCTTGAAGATGATTGCTTCAATACTAATCTAAACAGAGATTTACTAAATTTTAAAAATTTAGTAAATCTTTCATCATACCCCTCAGTATTTGAATAAAAATAAGAAAGAAAGACTTGCAAAGCGATATAACATTATTAATCATCACCACCATAACCGTTGCTTGTTTACACACAGCGACGGGTCCTGACCACTATTTGCCTTTTATCGCCTTGTCAAAATCTAAAAATTGGACATTCACCCAAACGATTTCATGGACGATTATTTGCGGCATTGGGCATGTGGGTAGTTCTGTTTTGTTGGGTTTAGGCGGTGCAGCATTGGGTTGGTCAATGGCTAAGATAGGCTTTTTTGAATCATTCAGAGGTCATCTGACGGGTTGGTTAATGGTTGTTTTCGGCTTAATTTATAGTCTTTTTGGGCTTTTCATGGTCTATAAAAACAAAAGACACAAGCATTTTGATATTTACGCCGACGGTTCTGTTTACGTTTATGACCACAAACATGGAGAAGCCGTTGCGCCGAAGAACCGCTTCGCTGTTACACCATGGGTCATGTTTATTATTTTCGTTTTAGGTCCATGCGAGCCGATGATTCCATTACTGTATGTGCCAGCAGCTCAATATTCGATGTACAATATGTTGCTGTTGATAACGATTTATACTGTTATCACATTATTGACTATGGTTTTTATGGTTTTATTGGGCTATTTCGGTGTCAGTTATTTTAAAACGGATAGATTAGAGCGTTATGTGCATGTGTTAGCGGGTGTTACGATATTGATGTGTGGTGTTGGTATGCTGTTTTTAGATTGGTAAGTATAAATGATAATGGATAACGGATAGTGGATAATAAATTAATAATCAATGTATTACTCATTATCCATTATCCATTTTCCACTATCCATTAAGTTGAATATGTTCTATAATCCGTTCTGCATGAACCCTTGAGTTCTCAATGAACCACACATGCGTATCCATGCCACCGCACACCACACCTGCGAGATAAATATTAGGCATATTGGATAATTGCGTCTCTTTGTCATAATCGGGATACAACTTTTCATCATCAGACAAATGAATGCCTATTTTTTTCAAAAAAGTAAAATTAGGTTGATAGCCAGTGGCAGCAATCACGTAGTCATTTGGAATTGTCACTAAGCCATCGGGCGTTTGAATATACACTTCATCGGGTCGAATTGCCGTCAAATGCGATTCAAAATAGGCTTTGATAGACCCCTCAGTAATGCGGTTGACAATATCAGGTCGCGCCCAATATTTGACCCGATGCCCCACTTCTTTACCTCGTATAACCATCGTCACATCTGACCCTTTGCGAAACGTTTCCAAAGCGGCATCCGACGAAGAGTTATTCGCACCGATAACGACGACCTTTTGCTTGTAATAAAAATGTGGCTCCTTATAATAATGAGTCACTTTTGGCAAGTCTTCGCCAGGGATATTGAGTTTGTTTGGAATGTCGTAGAATCCAGTGGCGAGGATGATGTTATCAGCATGGTAAGTGGTTTTAGATGTTTTAACAATATAGCCCCCCTCAGTATGTACACTCTTTTCAATGATAAAGTCGTCCTTAACAACGGCAGTATGGTCTCTCGCCATGACTGGAATGTCCTTAGTAATATTCGTGTCAACTTTCTGAACGTCAAGAACTTCTTCAAAGAGATGAATGTTTAGGTCTTGTGAATCCGCAACACGCCGATAATATTCAAGTGATTCGCTCCGTGTGGGCTTTACATTATTGGAAACAAAGGGCACGCCACCAATTTCAAGGCGGTCAGAGGTCGAAAAAAAAGTCATATTGGCTGGATAATTGTAGAGAGAATTGACAAGGGTTCCTTTTTCGACAATAATATAGCTCAAATTAGCCCTTTTTGCTGCTAAACCACACGATAAACCAATTGGACCACCGCCAATCACTAAAATATTGTATCTTTGCATCGTTAACTCGTTTTTTGGTCGCAAAGGTAAAGCTTTGTAAGGCGTATGAACCCAAAATTTTGTCAAAAGAGACAATTTGTAACTACCCGAAGAATTGTGAGTATAATTAGTAACTCGGACATTCGGTACTCGTAATATTTGTTAATTCGGATATTCGATACTCGGACTTCCGAATACACGAGTACCGAATATCCGAGTACCGAATTTCAATCAACGGAATGCTGATTCAACCTACCAAAGCGTTTTAGCCAGCCTTCAATTAAAACTTTTTAATGTTATTTTCAGATTTAAAAATTATTGAGCCCATCCTGAAGGCTCTGCGTACTGAGGGGTACGAAAAACCCACGCCAATTCAGGAACAAGCGATTCCTATTATTTTAGATAGAAAAGATTTACTCGGCTGCGCTCAGACAGGCACGGGTAAAACGGCAGCATTTGCGATACCGATTTTGCAAATTTTAGATGCCGAAAAAAACCAAGACTCCCGCGCACCGCGCAAAGTCAAAGCCTTAATCTTAACGCCAACTCGTGAGTTGGCAATCCAAATCAATGAAAGTTTTGCCGCTTATGGCAAATACACAAATTTGCGCCAAACAGTTGTTTTTGGTGGGGTATCTCAACATGGTCAAGTCGAATCCTTGCGTCGCGGTGTTGACATCGTGATTGCTACACCTGGGCGCTTGATGGACTTATTCAATCAACGATTGATTAGCTTCCAAGACATTTCACTTTTTATTCTCGATGAAGCCGATAGAATGTTGGATATGGGCTTTATTATGGACGTGCGCAAAATCGTCGCTAAGTTGCCAGCACAAAAGCAAACGCTGTTTTTCTCTGCGACGATGCCGCCTGAAATTCAAAAACTCGCTAATACGATTCTTAAAAACCCCGTTAAAGTTGAGGTGACACCGCCGTCAACAACGGTTGAAAAGATTGAGCAATCGGTCTTTTTCGTAGGCAAAAACGACAAACAAGCTCTTTTACGCCATGTTTTGAGGAATACGGATGCTGAAACGGCTCTCGTCTTCACTCGCACAAAACACGGTGCTGACCGAGTGACGAAGTTCTTGAATCAATCGCGCATCAGTGCCGAAGCGATTCATGGCAACAAGTCGCAAAATGCGCGTCAAAAAGCCTTGAGCAACTTTAAATCGAAACATACCCGCGTTTTAGTGGCAACAGACATTGCTGCGCGCGGTATTGATGTGGACGATTTGAACCTTGTTATCAACTACGAATTGCCGAATATTCCTGAAACGTATGTCCATCGCATTGGTCGGACGGGTCGTGCAGGTGCAAGCGGTGTTGCCATGTCATTCTGCGATAGCGAGGAAAAAGGCTTTTTAAGCGACATCAACAGACTGATTACTAAGTCAATTCCTGTTGTTAAACTGCAACCATACTCGGATTGATACCACTTGCAGTAGGATTTAATATTGATTTCGTAACCTTGTTCACCGAACTCAATCCTCATATTTATTTCGGTGGTGACAGCACTTCATTCTGGGGACCACTTTCATGGACAATGATTTTCGGATTAGGCTTCGCAACATTTCTTACTCTTATTATGGTTCCGGTTATGTACCTGATTGCTGATCGTGCAAAAGTTCGTTTCAACAGATGGAGAGGCAAACCGGAATTGAATGGAGTTGGTAATGCCGATGAATTAAAAAATATTCAAACTGTAAATGTTTAATAACAATAAAGGGTTTAACTTTTTATAGTTGGTTGGTAAATTACAACAAATCTATTTTAATGAAAACATTGCGCCATCCGGATGTTTGGGATTGTAATCTAATTTACTTTCTGATGGAATGATTGCCAAATCCATGCCTTCCATTGGTATTGCACCAAGCAAAGGTTCAGTGTTGCCCGGTAATACAAAAGCATCGGTATAGCATGTTCTGTTGCCAAAGCGTACTATTAAATTGCCAATTAATTCAAGCGTTTTAACATCACCATTGGCAAGTGTAACGGGCATGAACATTCCATTTCTAAGTCCTAATTTATTTTTTATTTCTTCATTAATAGCCATTCTAATTGCTCCACTGTCAACAAGCATTTCACCGTTCCATCTTCTGATTTCACTTTCGCTGACTAAGCCGTCTTCACTCTTTAAAATATCGTATCCGTTAGACACTTCAATGGTTGCATAAGTACGTCCCATAAATTTTTGTTTATATCAAAAGTATTAAAAGTTTAGCTTAGGATTTTATGCAGGCTTCCTTCTTTACTTTATACTTTTTTCTCTTT
>JANMJN010001187.1:0-3172 GCA_031371355.1 Saprospiraceae bacterium | reverse complement strand
CTGTTTTATGCCTCACGGAAATGAGTAAAATAGAACCACCTTGCGGTGAAGCGGGCGTATTTACCCAATTTGTGCCATTGTAAGTCTCCCAAATAGCAGGGTTTGCCCAATTTCCATCTGATTTGGTACGAAAATCACCTAAATTTTGCGCAAAAAGGCTTGAGAAAAATGTTGTGCTTACACATAGAAAAATACCGAAAAAGTGTTTGTTAGTCTTCATAAAGTGTATGTTTTTTAATTTAGAAAATAATAAAAATATAATTCTTAAAATATGTAATTTTTAGGTATAATAAGTGGTAAAGAAAATAATTATAAGAATTATATTTTGATAAACGCTCTATAGTCAATAAATGTTGCTTAAGGATTTTTTATACAATCAAAAAAAAGAAACCCATTGCATGTATTTATTAAAAAAACAATGAAAAGTTTTTATGATTAAAATAAAGACATGAAGAGATCCCCTCAGTATTTTTGAAATATCAGAAAGTACAAAAAAAGAAACAAAAGGAATAGCCTCCAAATGATACAATTATGTTTCCTTTGTGACCTAATAAAGCAAATATCATTTGGAGATTAACCTTATTTGGCAGGACTTTATCGGATTTTGAAACTCGGATTTTGAGAGAATTTCATTTTTTGATACTAAAATTGCCTAAAATGTTATTCCATTCATTTTTCATCAACGAAACAACAACACTCATGCAAGTCATTCTCGGTATTATTTTTCACACCATCGGCGGCATTTCCTCTGGTAGTTTCTACATGCCTTACAATAAAGTTAAAGGCTGGGCTTGGGAAAATTTTTGGCTCGTCGGGGGCTTATTTTCATGGCTTATTGTGCCACCTATTGCCGCTTATTTGACTGTACCTAATTTTTCAGAAATCATTGGTGCGGCTGCACCGAGCGTAAAGAATTTCACTTATCTGATGGGCTTGCTGTGGGGCATCGGTGGCTTGACTTATGGCTTGGGCGTACGCTATTTGGGTATGTCATTAGGCAATTCTGTTATTTTAGGTTTCTGCTCGGCTTTTGGGGCGTTAGTGCCTTCGATTTACTACAATTTTAACCCAACATCTGGAAAAACCTCTTTCACAGATATGCTTGGACATACGGGTGGGCAGTTGGTTTTACTCGGAGTCTTGGTCTGTTTGACAGGCATTGCTATTTCTGGCAAAGCAGGGATGATGAAAGAAAAAGAATTGACGACAGAACAAAAACAAAACAGTACAGCTGAATTCAGCCTTGTCAAAGGGTTAATAATTGCCATTATTTCAGGTATTTTGAGTTCATTTTTCAATTTTGGGATCGAAGCAGGTAAACCGATGGCAGAGGAAGCCGTCAGACAAGGTTTTAACCCTTTGTTTCAAAACAATGTGACTTATATTGTCGTTCTGTGGGGCGGTTTGACGACGAATTTTATTTGGTGCATGTACCTACATTTTAAAAATAAAACTTTTGGACAATACACTAAACCGAACACACCCATAGTGGCTAATACTTTCTTTTGTGCGCTTGCTGGAACACTGTGGTTTTTACAGTTTTTCTTCTACGGCATGGGCGAAAGTAAGTTGGGCAATGGCGCAAGCTCATGGATTTTGCACATGGCAACGATTATTTTGACGGCAAATGCTTGGGGCTTGTATCTCAAAGAATGGTCAGGTGTGAGTGCAAAAACATTTAGAACATTTGTCATTGGCATCGCTACCATAATGTTGTCTATCTTCCTTGTAGGTATTGGCAATTCGCTTTGATTTGATTTAAAAACAACAAGAGAATGTAAATTCTTACCCCTCCGTAAATTGCGTTTTTTTTGTCCTTCTGAATGCAGTGAAAGAACCTTAATGATTTTTAAAGGTTCTTTCATTGCATTCAGAAGGACAAAAAATGCCCTGTATTACGTCATTTGAATCAAAAAAATCTATAAAAATGTTTAAATTATCTTCATTCTTGAAGGCATTTATTGTCTTTACCCTGATTGTGTCAAATTTACACCTTTATGCGCAACGCAAAATGGAAAAATTGGATAGAGGATTGGTGGCTGTCCGAACAAGTCCAACAGCGGTATATATTGGTTGGCGACTTTTGGGCAATGACACTGAGGGGGTCTCTTTTAATGTCTATCGAGGCGCAACCAAACTCAATACCACACCCATTTTTGCGTCAACAAACCTCGTTGACAATGTTTCGACAAATGAAAGTTACTCAGTTCGGGCTGTTGTCAATGGTGTTGAACAAACGGCATCTAAACCCGCTATTGTTTGGGTAAATCAATTTATAGATATTCCGCTTCAAATCCCCGAAGGCGGCACAACCCCCGATGGTGTTGCATACACTTACAATGCCAATGATTGCAGTGTTGGCGACCTTGATGGTGATGGTGAATATGAAATTATTTTGAAATGGGATCCATCAAATTCAAAAGACAATTCACAAAGTGGCTACACAGGCAATGTGTATATTGATGCTTACAAAATGAACGGTACGCGGTTGTGGCGCATAGATTTGGGCAAAAACGTCAGGGCGGGGGCGCATTATACCCAATTTATGGTCTATGATTTCGATTCTGATGGTAAAGCCGAAATGACTTGTCGTACCGCTCCTGGTTCAATAGATGGCTTCGGAAAGCCAATTGACAGCATGAATCATACGGCAGATTATCGCACGACGGCGGGTTATGTTCTGTCGGGTCCTGAATATTTGACCGTTTTTAATGGGCTAACTGGGGCGGCAATGGCTTCGACGGACTATGTGCCGGCACGTGGAACAGTCAGCAGTTGGGGCGACAGCTATGGCAATCGCGTTGACCGATTTGTTGATGCGCTGGCTTATGTTGATGGCAAACAACCGTCTTTTATTACGGGTCGTGGTTATTATACTCGTTTGGTACGTGTGGCTTGGAATTGGCGGAATGGTCAGTTGACAAAAGCATGGGAGTTTGACAGTAGTAACCCCGGAAATAGCCCTTTTTTCAGCCAAGGCAACCATAATATTACTGTTGGAGACATGGATGGCGATGGTAAAGACGAAATTTGTAACGGCTCAAGTACAATTGATAATGATGGAAAACCGCTTTACAGTACCCTTTTAGGGCATGGCGATGTGCTCCACATGAGCGATCTCGACCCTGACCGTCCAGGTTTGGAAATTTGGCGTTGCCTTGAAGAGCCAGCT
>JANMJN010001180.1:0-3642 GCA_031371355.1 Saprospiraceae bacterium | reverse complement strand
ACAGGTATTGCATCGAAGAGCCGAAAGGCTTTCAAATGGCTCCCTCAATCAATCGAAATACTGAGGGGGATAAATTTTCAATGTCAATTGAATTTAAAGAGAGACGGCTTACTTTTTACATTCGCCTTTTTCCCATTTCGTTACACCAGACCGCTCGGCGTTGCAAGCATTTGAGTATGTTTTGCCATCGCAACCACAAACGGGGTTGTATTCAGCTGTGCAAATCATGTCTGGTTTTATTTTAGACTTATCAATGCAACCCGCGTCGCCACCGCTGTTTTGGTTACAAGCCTTTTGTGTTGTGAAAGCCACAATGAGGAATGGCAAGCAAAGGAAGAATGAATGGATGTTTTTCATCGTTTGATAGTTTTATGATGCGTAATTATTTGGCTTTGATGAATTTAGCATATTTCATCACGCCATTTGTTTGTTTCAAAATCAAAAGATAAAGTCCTTCGGGTAAAAAAGAGACATCGAGGACTTTTTTACTGAGGGGGGCATTTATAATTAAACGACCCGTTAAATCGTACAAACTGTAAGTGTCAAATGCCTCCGTAGTATCTAAGAAAACAGTTGTTGTTGCAGGGTTTGGATAAATAGGCGAATCAAGTTCGGTGGGTGTTTTTTCTATTGCTGTCGTGGCTGTTAATGTTAGGACAATTTTACTATAATACAAGGCGGAAAAGCCTTCAAATGCGCTTTCTGTACCCACAATCGCCCACAATTCGCCATTGCCATTGGTGGTGGCAAAAAAAGCTTTTTTGTTTTGCCGATTTATCAACGTAAACCTTGTTGTTGTGTCACTAACAGATGTTTTGCCAATCGTATCCATTTGCGAACCGGGTATGGATTGGTTGCCTTTGTCAATATTCATGACATAAAAACGCGTGCCACCGACCAGTTCTACAACCTTAATCGGCTCAAAAGGCACGGCGCCTACTTTAATGGTCAAACCTGGACTGCCGCCCACACCAATCGCATTTGTAGGCGCATCAGATGCCATTTCTAACTGAAATTGTAGGGCGTATCTTTGATTGGGCAATAGTCCAGTCAACCTTTTCTTCAAAAACATAAACAGATCATCGCTGCGATTAAAGCCCTTGATGAATATACCTTTTTGATTGGGTACGATGTAACTGGGCAAACTGGTATGCTTGCTTTCAAGTTCATAAAAAACACTGTCCGTTACAGGATAGTCTGCCCAATCTGCTTGCCAACCTTGTGCATCGGTTTCAAAATCAAACGTAAATGTTTGAGCATAAGCATTTTGTAACACAAAACTCCATACCAAACACAGCGCATAGCCCCGTATTGCAGATAAGTATGGCTTGATAATTTGTATCATTGGACAATAAAGATTTTAGTTGCAATCAACGGATTTTTCAGTAACGCTGTATTCCGCTTTAATGGGTTTAAAGTGTTCAATACGTGCTAAGACATAAGGAAACTCAATCGCCATGGTTGACGCACAATCTTTACCAGGCTTATTGTGTGTCATGGCGAGGATTATGCCTTTATCTGTTGTTGAAACACTGTCAATGGTTAGGCTGTGACCACCACTTTTAATAAAGCCTTGAAAATAACCAATCACCCATTCCTTTGAAAAATCAATCGTCGGCTTTTCGATAGGCGCAGGCATATTTTGGAAGCAGGATTGCCAAAGCCCATCAAACGCTTCTTGCGTTTGGACGATGACTTGCTTCGGTTCTTCAATGCCGCATTGATTGCCCGCAGTTATAACAGACCACTTCATGTCTATTTTTTTTGAATGTTCGGAAGACTGTGAATTTGACTCTACACAAGAGGCATTGATAAGGATAGAAGACAAAAGCAATTGAAAAATAAATAATTTCATTGTCGGAGATTTTTAATGATTAAATAAATAATTCAGGCACTTGTTTCAGTTCGCTCTCTAATAAGAGTCCTAAATAGTTGAAATTCCACAAGTGCCTGAACTTTCTTTAATGGTGAATGAAGAATGATTTAATAGTGAATGGTGAAATTTTCAAACTATTGATTAACAGCTGGTTGCAAAATCACCATTCACCATTAAAACCCTATCTCCGTGCAATGTTGTAAGTCCGTCCACCGCAATTGACAGTCCCTGCACTGAGGGGGTAGTTATTACGGGCGTGGCAAACGCCTGCAACAGTTGGTGTTGCCATAGATGTGCCAGACAAAGTGGCGTAAGTGCCATTTTTGTAAGTTGAGTACACACTCGAACCAACAGCTGCCCAATCTGTACCAATGCCCCAGTTAGAGAAAGAAGAACATGTTTTTTGGCAAGTGATAGAACCAATTGTCAAGACGCGGTTACCATTGATACAACCAGGCATGTTTTTACCTGTACCATTAGCATCACCATCATTTCCTGCTGCCATGACCACCCAAACACCGGCGTTGCCGAGGTTTCTGATAACGTCTCTCAAAACTGGATTTGCGTTTTCGCAGTTTGCAAGCGGATAAGCACCAATACTCATGCTGACAACATCACCAGCGATTTTCTTAGAAGCAACATGGTTCAAACCTGCAATAATACCAGAAAAAGAGCCACTGCCAGAGTTGTTCAAGACCTTAACAGGCACAACTTTAGCGCCTGCGGATACACCTACAACACCGAAACCATTGTTTTTAGCAGCTGCAATACCTGCGCAGTGTGTGCCATGACCATGACCATCTTCAATTGTTTGACCAGCGATGAACGATTTAGCATAAGTCGCATTCGTTTGAACATTAAGGTCTGGGTGGTCAAGGTCAATACCTGTGTCAAGAATCCAAATCCATGTCGCTTTAGCTGAACCATCTACTGGACCGCCGGCTAAAGAGATACCGCAAGGCAAATATTGTCCAGCAGCTGTTGGATTTTGCTCTGATGTGGTTGGGTTTAGCTTAATCACATAGTCAGGATAAACACCTTCAACATCTGGGTCTGTTCTCAACTTTTTAACTTGGTCAGCATTAAGTCGTGCAGAGAAACCAACCATGACGTTAGAGTATTCATGGATAACGCTGGCTTTTTGAACACCACCACGTACTTGCAGTTTTTGTACTTTCCCTAAAGTTGCAATACGTGTTTGTTTCACTTTAAGATCTGGACCGTCGTCATCTGTTGGACGGGCAGTCGCGGTTTCCGCACTGATAGAGAGGTCGGCAGCAGATGATTTCATTTTGACAATGTATTGACCAGGAATCACTTCAAGACCGCCGCCTTGTCCTAAGGCTGTAATGTCCTGCGCGTTGATGTGATTACAAAATGCCATAGCAACAACGGCTACGAAGACACAAAAGGATTTGAAAATTTTAAACTGTTTCATTGATTGAATGGATTAAATTGTGATAAATGAATTTGAAAATTTAATGATTGAAATTTGTTTTAAATACTTTTAGATAGTGTTGGGGTTTTAAGATTACTGAGGGGTTGCTTGCCTGTCCTTATCGTTTGGGTATTTTCTCGTGTGTAAGTAGGTCAAAGAAATCAGTAGGTACAGGTAATAGCTTCATTCGATTTTTACAGTTGTTGTTATTCACTTGGTATTTTTAGTAAAGTATTCATTTGGTCGCTTAATTTGTTTTCGAAATGATAGTGTATAGGGGTTCTTTTTTTTTAATGAAAAAGATAATTTTATTTTGGAAATAATTTTG
>JANMJN010001147.1:0-1739 GCA_031371355.1 Saprospiraceae bacterium | reverse complement strand
TTTTGAAGCCTTGCAAAAAAGCCACAACAGCCTCACAGACGTGCTACACAGCCTCGACAACGGAATAACCACCGATTTTGTGGCGATGGACATACGTCGTGCGCTCAATCATTTGGGCGAAATAACCGGGGAAGTGGGTGTTGAGGATTTATTGGATAATATTTTTTCGAAGTTCTGTATCGGCAAATAACCCCTAAACAACCACCCAAAAACACATCACACCAACACCGCCACCAACTGCACATTCAGCCGCGTTTTTACGCCTGTTTTGATTTTCACGGCTTTAAACGTTTGTGGCTCAAAACCTGGGCAGGTGACAATGACCGTATAGATGCCCATACTGAGGGGGGTGATTTTAAATTTGCCAGACTTCTCCGTCACAGCCGATTTGTTGTAGTCTTGAATGGTGATGGTGACGCCTTCAATTGGCTTATTATTGAGAATATTGGTGATTTTGCCCGACAAACCCGCGTGGCGCACCGTCTCCACGGCGGAACGAAAGGAGGCAAAGGTGAATGTCTTTGCCTTTTCTGGGTTGTCGGCATAGACCCGTTGTGCCACCTGCGCGTAAAACATCATTTCGTCGAAGCACGCATTGTTGGCGTTTATCTTTTTATCCTTTTTCTCTTTTATTTTCCTTTCTAAGGCGGACAAAGCATCGTAATCGGTCTGGAATAAGGCTTGTTGGGCGAGAAAATCTTCGCGTTGGGCGGTCGTCATTTTGCCGGCGTTGCTCAAGGTTGACCACCGCTCTTTAATAAAGGAATTGAGCGAGCTGTACATCGGCATCATTGCCGACAAATTCCCTCTTTTGGCTTTTTTATAATGCTTTCGACCGGCGGCATCGTAGGTGGTCTTGCGCATAGTTGGTGAACAAATTTTGTCAATTGTGGACAGAAATATGCCAAACTGATACACGCCTGCTTGCCTTTGTTTGTCCAATGCCAACCGAAAGTCCTCTGCCAATAACAGGCGCGCATCGTAGTCGGGCAATGCGTCCGCCGCATCTATCCGCGCTTTGATACCTTGTGCATATTCAAGGGTGAATTCAGGAAACAAGCGGGCAAAGTCTGCCAAATGCGCTATCAGCCTATCAACACCCTCATGGGCGGCGGCATATAAGTTGGTCTGTGAACAATTATACTTAGCGACTGCCATTTTCTTGGTTTTTAAGTAAAAAAACAGGTTTTTGGTTTGTTAATTAGGTATAATAGACAGAAAATAAATAGATTTCTTATCCACTTTACCTATATCTCTGGTGCAAAAAACGATTTAAATACGCTCATAAAACGATTGCACAACCTCAGAGCGTGTTTAAAAATTAAATTCTGAAAAGGCTAATATTTTTGAAAAAATCAGAATAATATTTTGTATAAAAATGAACGTCGGTGCATAAATTTGACAAAAATTTTCCACAATTAAATCAAAATTTATGCAAACTCAATTCAACGAACTGACTGACGCTCAATGGCTTTTAATTATGCCTTACTTACCCATGACACGCAAACGTAAGCATAATTTGCGAAATATGTTAAACGCCATTTTCTATATTGATAGAACGGGTATTCAATGGCGTAACTTAAATGTTAAAGGCTCTATATTCCCCTATTGGCAAATTGTTTATTACTATTTTCGTATATGGACAAAATTAGGGATTATTGAAAATATTAATTTTGAACTAGTGAAACTCGAACGCATTCATCAAGAAAAACAAGCACAATCCAGTGCTAATACAATTG
>JANMJN010001130.1:0-2969 GCA_031371355.1 Saprospiraceae bacterium | reverse complement strand
CTACGGTGTTGCCCGTAGGCAACAAGGCGCCACAAGTTGCCCCCTCAGTATCGAGGTAGTTGCAGATAATCGGTGCGGCTGTTCCTATAACTCCATCTACATTGGCTGTACCTGCATAATTAACTTGACCGTCAGGCGTTTCAACAATCACTTCGCAGATACCACCCGTATTAACGATGCTGATGACGGCTCTTGTCGTTGGGTGCGTTGCTTGAATCAGACCCGATTCGATGGCAAAGGGGAGGACACCCGCTAAGATATTACCACACGTTTGATTCGTCGAAATCTTACCTTTCCCAATCATCACTTGGATAAAATAGTAATCCAAATCTACCCCCTCAGTATTAGAAGGTGAAACAATGGCTACTTTACTCGACAAGGAACTGCCACCACCCAATCCATCAATTTGGCGGGCATCACCTAAATCCGAGCCTTCCATTGCGGCTAAAATGTATTTGTTGCGGAGCACTTCATCTGTCGGCAAATCTTTAGCATTGAAAAACAAGCCTTTAGAACTGCCGCCGCGAAAGTGCATATAGGGAATGGCTGTTTGCATATTATTCTTTGATAAACTTTAAAGCCGTTTGATTGACCTTCAAAATATAAGAACCAATTGGCAAATCATGGGTATCAATGACGTTGGTTTTGTCTTTTAATATCCCTTTTTTTATCAATCGCCCTGTTAAATCTATGATTTCAAAAGGCTCGTTATCAGCCGTTGCGCGTTGAAGAGTCAGCGTTGCATGTACTGGATTAGGAGCTATTTCTATAGTGATTTTATCTGAAACGAAGTCAATACCCGTCGCCGTCATACTGCCGACTTTAAGACCATTGCCAAAACTACTTATCCATACTTCATTGACTTTGAACGGATTAAAATAAACCCGTTCAGGTTGTCGGAACGGATAACTAATAACCGTATTTCTTATCCCAACCATAAATTTGTAAGGAATTTAATCCTTTTCTAAGCTCTTTTCGCACGTTTTCTTCTTTCAATTCTCTGGCACATGCCTTTTCAATCACTTCTGCTATGCGGTTTTGAGGAATAACGACCACGCCATCTCTATCTCCTACGATAATGTCGTTTGGATTAACGATGTATTCACCCATAATAATCGGTTCATTCAATATACCTTCACCTTGATTGCCAGTGCCTTTGATGCACAAACCGCGACTGAAAACAGGGAAACCCATCGCTTCAATATCATCGGCATCACGGACGCAGCCATCAATGACTAAGCCTGCAATGCCTTTTGTCATTGCACCCAAACTCATCAAATCACCCCAATAGCCTGCTTCGTAAAAATTGGAACAATTGACCACCAATACATCACCTGCTTTGGCATAGGCATACGCTCGATGCAGCAACATATTGTCGCAAGGCATGGTTTTGACGGTATAGGCGGGTCCGCATACCTTCATTTTAGGTGAAAGAGGTTTGATGCCGCTTGGTAAATTGCCTGTTTTACCCAAAGCTTCATGAAGGGTTGCGGTTGAAAACTGACTTAATTGCTTTATAATATCCATACTTTTAAACTATAAAACGCTTACAATACTGAGGGGGGTTAAAAAATACTATTTGTCACCCGCGGCACTTGGCTTTGATGTGCTTCCGCAAATTTTATCTCTTTCTTTCCTGAAATACGTCTCGCATGATTTGCCCGACGTGAAGCCAATTCTGCATAATAATCTTTCAAATAATTTTGTGCACCCATACATGCCATGGCAGCCAATTTTTTCTCAAAGACAGAACTGATATCAATAAAAGTATCGGGTACAAAACCGCACAATTCGGGCTGATGCGGCTCAAAAGAATACCAAACAGGTGGGTCAATGTTCTTGAAAGCACTCGGGACACCTGCACCTGATGATAGCAAACGCGCTCTTTGCACGGCTTGAAAAGCCAATGGATGGTCGGGATTGAACGGGTCTTTTTCACTATGCGTTAAGATAACCGTTGGTTCAAAATCTCCAATAATATTGGTCAGTTGTTCGATGCGGACATCGGTCAAAAGCATCGGATAATCGCCCCAATCTAAGAACTGAATGGGTGTACCGATGATGTCGGCTGCCTGTTGCGCTTGTTTATGGCGGATGATTTTCACGCTTTCGACACTGCGTTTTGGGTCTTGTTTCCACAATTCACCAGATTCGCCGCGCTCACCATAAGACATGGCGATGACGAGAGTCTCTGCACCTTCTTCAAGGGCTTTGGCAATAGTTCCTGCGGCTCGCCAAACAAAATCACCTGAATGTGCACCAATGACTAAGAGTTTTTTTTTATTCATATTCATTAATTTCACCGAGAACATTTTTTTGTGAAAAATAAAGTTTTAGATTAGATTTGTAAAAATTTAGAAAAAAATGAGTCAAAATTCTATTGATAAAAACCTATTGAAATCCGTTCTTGAAGATATGCTCAAAGAACGTAATCCTGACTTACAAAGTTTTTTAGAGGAACTTCTTGCTAAGTTTCTTGCACGGTCTTCTGACAATTCGGCGCCGTTAGATATGAAAGAGATTCGCCAAAAATATGCCCTCAAACGAGAATCCTTTACGCCATTACAAGATTTATTTAAAGACACTCCACCTGCTTATGAGTTAACTAAACTCCTCTCAAAATAGCTATGGACTTTGTATTAGATACCAATATTTTAGTTTATTTTGTTCGAAATGACCAATACATTCGTCAATTGGACAGCCAATTTTCTTTATTTTCGTCTGAAAATGCTACTTTTGTTTCCATTGTTTCGGTTGGCGAAATACGTACTTTAGCCTACCAATTTGGTTGGGGATATTACAAATCCTCAAGCATCGGCGTTCCTCTCGTATGGAAACTTTCCACTGTTTTTAAACCCCACGCTTGTCCTTTCATCCTTTCTTCTTTTGACCATACAATCGTTTCATAATCGGGGTCGAGTATCAGCCGTGCTGTCGGATTGGCAATTTCGATGCGGTTGCCGCCAGGT
>JANMJN010001107.1:0-9101 GCA_031371355.1 Saprospiraceae bacterium | reverse complement strand
CAAAATGAAACAACACTTATCATCACGGAATTGAATAAGAGCAATTACAACAATTTCGATGCGGGTTTTTTATTCGGCCTTAATTTCAGATTGTCTCCTAACCTTTATTTAAGTGCCCGATATGGCGTTGGTTTAGTCAATATCGCTCGTACAAATACGGCAAGAGCAAGCTTAGGTGATGCCCGAAATATGGTGGGTCAATTGTCTGTATCATTCAAACTTTAGATACATATAAGATAGTAATATTCACACTAATTATTTTATTATTTGCTATTTATTGAGGCTGATTCAAAAGCTGTAATAGGTTTTTGATACAGCCTCTTTTTTTTGCTTATAAACAATTGATAAACAAGTATTTAAAGATTAAACAATGACGATAATTAACGACTGACAACTTCTTACTTTGTATTCAATAATTGATAAATTGACACCATAGATATGGGTTTTTCGATATAAACTGAAGCCCCCGCTTTCAATGCCTCCTCTCCTACCCCAATGGCACTCATTGCGATTATTTTGGGCTTATTTTGGCTGTTATTTATCGTTGGAATAAAATCAATGCCTTTTCCATCAGGTAGATTATTGTCTAATATGATGGCATCAAAAGAATGGGATTGTAGGAGCAACATTGCCTTAGTTAAGGTTTCTGCACAGGTAACTTCATAATGTCTTTTTATTAAAAATCTTTTAATTAGTCCGCTTAACTCCATTTCATCTTCAATTATCAAAACTCTGTTATTCATGATTGTCTTAATTGTTAAACAAAGAGTTATAAAAAAATCATGCCCACTAAATTTTGAGTTTATCTGTTATATGTGGTTATACTGAGGGGAGGTATTGAAAACCTCAAATAGGGGCGTTTATTGCCCAAAAAAGGGCAAAATAAAGAAAAAAGCCGATGGCATATTCTTTTTACTAAATTACTTAGCACCCTAAAAAGTGTTTTCAATCTTTTTAAGATGAATATAATTTAGAGATTTCAGATGAACTTTCAACGTCAATGGAGAAGCGCAGTATATTTCTATTTCCCCCCATACTGCCTTCTCCGTTTTTTTTGCAAAAATGAATTGAAATACTGAATTTTGGAATCATGAATATCCCCCTCAGTATGAATGGTTCCCGTCATGGAAAGCTACCGTATCAACCCAATATTTCCCGATAATGTTGGTCACACTCAACAGATTTTCGAATGATGAAGGTTTGACGATAAAAGAATTGGCACCTAAATCATAACATTTTCGTATGTCTTCTGGCGATTTCGACGTCGTAAACATGACAACAGGAATATGTCGCCACTGAACACTGCTTTTTATCTCCTGTAATATTTGCTTGCCATCTTTTCGAGGCATATTTATATCGAGAAGAATCAATGACGGTTTTATCGCATTTTTTTCCAGATATTCAAGCAATTCGACACCATCTTCTACAAAATCCAGGGTACATTTTAAATTATTTTCTTCAAAGGCTTCTTGAAGCAGTAATCTATCATCCGCATCGTCGTCTGCAAAAACAACTAAGTTTGCTTTTTTCTTATGTCGCATATTTAGAAATATTTCAAATTTAAGATTCCAAATTCCATTACACCAAGCATTAATTTTCAATAATTTGCAAAATTTAGTCTTGTCGACTATTTTAAATAATTTATCAAGCGCCAAAAATAGACGTTTTAACTGTTATTGTCACTATGGAAAATGATTAAAATAAAAACGCCAATTATGAATGATAAAATATTGTTAATCAATATCTTATAATTCAGGTTCTCTAATGGGTATTTTTATTGTAAAAACGGACCCTTTTTCTGGACAGCTTTCAACCGATATTGTTCCCTTGTGCAATTCCACAATTTTCCGGCTTATGGCTAATCCTATACCCAAACCATTGTAGTCGTTTTTATGATTTAGTCTTTGAAATATTAAAAATATTTTTTGTGCATACTCCTGTTCAAAACCAATACCATTGTCAGAAATCGTCAACACGCGATAAGGCTTTTCATCTATCATTTCTTCTTTACCGGAAAAAAGTATGATTGGTTTCCGCTTTGGGTGCTTGAATTTCAAGGCATTATCAATCAATTGTTCAAAAAGTACGACTAAATGTTCTCTATAACCCTCGATTTCCAAATCACCTTCAATCGTATAGTTAGCTTTTGAAGCCTTTACAATATCCTTTTTTTCAGCCCAAATGGTTTTGATGATTTCAGAAACATCAACCGTCTCAATATCCTTTTTATTGGCTTGACTGAGGTTGGCAAAAGCCAAAAATTCATTTAATAATTCCTGCGCATCTGCAGCAAAGGTGCTAATTTTCTGAATGGATTCTAAATCAGACTCCCCCTCAGTATTCGCCATTTTTTTTAACTTACTTTCAAAACGTGAGCTAAAAAGTCTGATTTTTCTTAAGGGTTCTTGCAGATGGTGGGTCAATGTATAAGCGTATTGGTCAAGCTCGCGGTTGACTTTGTTCAGTTCACTTATTTTTTCTTCAAGACTTTTTTTGGCTTTTTCAACAAACAACAGCTGCCGATAAATAACCCACATGGTTATGATAATAATCGAAATAGCACCAATAATAATCATAAGTAAAAAACGAGGCGAAGATTCGGAAAATTCTTGCTGCTTCTCTATATTGATTTTCAGTTTTTCATGCTGCAATTCTTTGAGGTTTTTTATTGTTAGCTGTAAGCTATCCATCAAAATCTTGCCATGTTTAATCAAATTTAACTGATTTTCGTCCAGCGTTTTCACCTCTCTCGTTTTTATTGTATGTACAACAGCCCAAACATTATCAATTTTAGCTATCGCCATCCGGCGAATCGAGTCAATGTAAGGAATTTGTTCATCCAATTTCCGGGCTTCTTGTCTGATATCAAGCAAATTTTGATGAACGACCTTCCCAGCCGCTTTTTGAGCCAACAAAAAATCAGTATTGCTGGTCAACAAAAAGCCTCTTGAACCAGATTCAGCGTCTTTTAAACATGAAATAACTTCTTCTAACTTCATAGCGAATTCATTATTCCGATTGATGGTTTCGTTTGATTCAACCAACGAGACCAAACGATTGTACGCCATTGTCGCCATTGTAATGAGGACGCCCAAGACAATCACAAACAGCATTAAAACTTGTTTAAGTGTCAGTTTTTTATTCATATCATTACATATAGCTCAAATTGTGTACAAAAAACCGCTATTTGGGTATTTTTTTCTACATTTTGGGTAAATAAAACCATAAAGTGTGTATATTTCGGTGGAATACTATTTTAAGCAATCATTCTAACGGTAAAGTTAATCAAAAAGAAGTTTTGTTCATATGTTTAAAAACACACAACAACAAGCGTTGAGACAGACGATGAAATTGTCTCCGCAACAGATTCAGATGCTCAATCTATTGCATTTGCCTGTTTTAGAGTTAGAGCAAAAAATTAAAGACGAAATTGAAGACAATCCTGCTTTGGAATATAGTGAAAATTCAGAGACTATTGAAAGCCCACAGAACGAAGATAGTAATTTCGACGATGATGCAGCTGCCAAAGATAATTCTGATGAACCAACCGAGCCTTACGATATATACGAAGATACGCCCTACGACGGTTTTAGCAACACACAAGAAATTAAATATGAAAAACCTGTCGTACAAACCGCCACTTTTAGAGAAAATCTGAAAGAACAGTTACACCTCCGGCGCATTGACCCTCAACTCCAATCATATGCAGAATACTTGATTGATGCGATTGATGACGATGGTTATTTGCATCGTTCGCTCGAATATATTATTGATGATTTGTCTTTCAGTGTGGGTATTTATGTTGAAGAAGAGGTGCTTGAAAAAGCCCTTTTGATTGTCCAACAACTTGAACCCATTGGCATCGGTTCACGCAATGTGCAAGAGTATTTGATGTTGCAACTACGTGAAAAAGCCCGTACAGGTGTAGATGTGAGCGTGGCATGTGCTGTTGTGGATGAATTTATGACCGATTTAGGCAATCATCAATACGAAAAAATACAGACGGCTCTTGATATTGACAGCGACCAATTAAAAACGGCTTTACAGATTATAGGTTCTTTGAATCCAAAACCTGTAAGCGGTATTTCAACAGAGAATGACACAACGCCTTTAATTACACCTGATTTTATCGTGACAAATACGGAGGGACAGCTTGAAATCGTTGTTTTGGGCATCAATACGCATAAGATAAAATTGAATGCCAATATGCTTCAAACCCTTGAAGCACTTGAAAAAGCACCGAAAAAAAGTACTGAAAACCGTGATGCTGCACAGTATTTAAAAAGTAAAATCGGGTCGGCGCAATGGCTCATTACGGCTTTGGAACAACGTGCGTACTCTTTAACAAGTACTATTGAAACCATTGTTGCTTTGCAAAAAACCTTTTTTCTGTCGGGTGATTTTAAAAAACTGCGCCCTATGATCTTGAAAGATATTGCAGACCGCGTTGGCTTAGATGTATCCACCATTTCGCGGGTCACAAGTACTCGTTATGTGCAAACAGATTTTGGCATTTTTTCCCTAAAAACGCTTTTTACTGAGGGGGTCTTGACTGACGACGGAAACATTGTTTCGAATCGCGCCATTCAAGAAACGATTGTTGAAATCATTGAAAATGAGGACAAAACCGACCCCTTGAATGACCAACAAATCACCGATTTACTGAATCAAAAAGGCTATACCGTCGCCCGCCGAACAGTGGCTAAGTACCGTGAAAATTTGAATTTCCCTTCGGCTCAAATACGGCGGGTTTTAGCATAAGTGAATGGTGAATCAAATTAATTAAAATCAATATTTTATACATTGTTAAATTAAATATTATAACCAAATCAGAATAAGTTAAATTCGTAAAATCCGGCAATTAGTGGTAATACTCAATCATTAAATCAATATAAAAATGCAAAAAATATTAGTCATAGACGACGACATGGATATCTGTCATTTGCTGAAAAAATTCCTCTCAAAGAACAATTATGAGGTGATGACGGCGCATAATGGCGAAATGGGGTTGAAATTATTGGAAGAAAATCAGCCTGATTTGGTGATGACGGATTTTAGGTTGGGCGATATGGACGGCAGCGAAGTGATTACTGCTATCAAATCACGCATGCCCCATGTTCCTATTTTAGTCATAACAGGATATAGCGACATACGTATTGCCGTCAATGTGATGAAGTTAGGTGCATTAGATTATATTACAAAGCCGCTTTTACCACAAGAGATTTTAATGACCATACAACGAGCAATTGTGGTATCCAGTTTTTCGAACAAAGAACCCAGCAACAAACCAGAAGAAAATCAAGCGGATCCGCCCCCCTCAGTATCAACACGTTCAAAACAACCTGCAAAGTCGAAAGGCTCCTATATCGAAGGAAAAAGTGTTGTTGCACAAGCTCTTTTGAGGCAAATTAACCTCGTATCGCCGACCAATTACAGCGTTATCATTTATGGTGAAAGTGGTTCAGGTAAAGAAATTGCAGCACGTATGATTCACGACAAAAGCCCGCGTGCCCACATGCCTTTTGTAGCAATGGATTGCGGAGCGATACCAAAGGAGTTGGCAAATAGTGAATTATTCGGGCATGAAAAAGGGTCGTTTACAGGAGCTATTGGTCAAAAAATTGGACTTTTTGAAATGGCAAACGGTGGTACACTTTTTTTAGATGAAGTATCGAACTTGACGTATGATGTGCAAATTTCACTTTTGCGGGTGGTTCAAGAGCGCAAACTCAAACGCATCGGCAGCAACAAAGAGATAAACCTCGATGTTCGCATCGTTGTTGCGAGCAATGAACGGCTTTCAGAAGCGGCTCGAAAAGGTAAGTTTCGAGAAGACTTATATCATCGGTTCAATGAATTCAGCCTTGAAGTACCTCCTTTGCGAGAGCGCAGTTCCGATATTATGCTGTTTGCCGAGTATTTTTTGTCACAAATCAGTACTGATCTCGGTCGAAAAATGTCTGGTTTTGAGCGAGAAGTAGAAAATATATTTCAATCATACCCTTGGTATGGCAATATTAGAGAGTTGAAAAATATCATCAAACGGGCAGCTTTGCTGTCAGATGGGGAATGGGTGCAAGCAAAAGCCTTACCTTTTGAAATTGTCAACCATGAAAAATTGACATTCGGTATCCCCGAAAATGAGATGGAGTTGATTATGGAACAGACACCAATTCAAACCAATCATCAGCCGTCTCCGATTGCTTACGCAACGCCACAGACACAACAACAGCAACCATTTAACCTAAAATCTGCTGCGCAAGATGCTGAGTATGAAATCATTATGCAAACTTTACAAAAAGCAAAATACAATAAAAGCAAAGCCGCCGAATTGCTCGGCATAGACAGAAAAACGCTTTACAATAAATTAAAAAAATTAGGTATTGAATAAATGATTACAACATGAGGGAACTACTGACTGCTTTTCAACAAGCCGACTCTCCAATCGGTTACTTAATTTTCAATAAAAATACTGAGGGGGGGGATTGGGTTTGTTCGGAAGCAAATAAGTGTGCACATGTATTTCTTGAAAAATCAGATCTCATTTCGAAAACAGGAACAGATATTTTTCAAACATCCCTTCTTGAGATTCCGAATAGTGCGACACTTCATATCAATGACAACAAATGGTTGTCTGCGGCTGTGATGAACGGTTCAACGGATCGTATTCGTATTGTTATTTTAACCGATATTACAGCACAAGAGAGCCGTTTAATCTATCTTGAAAAAAAGGTCATTCGGCTTAAAAACTCGAATAAAGACTTGGAGCATTTTGCTTATGTTGCCTCTCATGATTTGAGAGAACCTTTGCGCAAAATCATTGCTTTTAGTGAGCGTTTAAACAAAAAATATGCAGATGTTCTTGAAGGCAATGGTCTTATCTATCTTGATCGGATGATTGACGCAACGAAGCGAATGCAGACATTTATTGATGATTTATTGCTTTTTTCAAGGTTTTCACGCGACACTTCCGAAAAAACAGACGTGGATTTGAACGATATACTGAGGGGGGTACTTTCTGATTTTGAAATGCAAATTGATAACAACAAAGCGACCGTTGAAACACAAACGCTCCCTATCATCAAGGGTGTCAAAACCCAAATGGCGCAGCTTTTCCAAAACCTTGTGGGCAATGCTTTGAAGTTTAAAAATCCAAATGTGCCCACACGAATCGTCATTCAGTGTATTGAATCAAAAAATGATTATCAGATTACCGTAAGTGACAACGGCATTGGTTTCGACGAAGCTGATGCCGAACGTGTTTTTACCCTCTTTCAAAGGTTAAATGGTCGTTCCGAATATGAAGGAACGGGTATTGGTTTGGCTATTTGTAAAAAAATTGTTGAAAATCATAGCGGCAGCATTACCGCAGAAGGAAAGCCAAATGAAGGGGCTGAATTCATTATTGTTTTACCTAAATAATGATTTTTGTAAACACAAATTACATAAGTTACATTGATTACATAGTTGACATGAAAAACATCAAACTACTCATCGTTGACGATGATGAAGACGATTACTTCCTCGTTGCTGACCATCTCAATGATATTGAAGAATACCAATTCCGTATTACATGGGCGGCTACATATGAAGAAGGTTTGAAGCAGATAAAAGAAGGCTATTTTGATATTAGTCTTTTTGACTTTTTATTAGGTCAAAAGACAGGTTTGAACCTATTGCGCCAAGTGCGAGACTTAGACATTGACACACCCATTATTCTATTAACAGGTAGGGGAAACAAAGAGGTTGATCGCGAAGCCACATTGTTAGGCGCTACCGACTACTTGATTAAAAGCGATTTGGACGCAGATACGCTTGAACGGAGTATCAGATACGCTCTAACGCATGCGCGGGCACTCAAAGCGGTCAAAGCAAATGAACGTTTGTATCGCAATATTTTTAACCGTTCAAGAGACATGATTTATTTGGCGGATACAAATAACGGCGTTTTTATAGATGTCAATGAACGCGGGACTGATATGTTCGGCTACACGCATGATGAGTTTATGAGCATGAAGACGACTGATTTATTATATGACAAAATAGAGAGCAAAATAATTTCTAAAACCCTCTTTGAAACAGGCGAATTACGCGATTGCGAAACAACTTTTGTCAATAAGTGGGGTCAAAAAATGATATGTATTATCAATGGCATCATTTATACTGAGGGGGGGACTGTTTATCATCATGGCTCGGTTCAAGACGTTACAGCGATACGTCTATTGGAAAGGAATCGTTTGAATTTAGAAAAAATAGCCGCTACAGGTCGTTTTACAAGGGCTTTGGCACATGAAATACGCAATCCACTGACCAATATTGACCTTTCTGTAGAACAATTAGGACTTGAAAATAAAGATGAAGAGTTGTCTTATTATTTCGACATTATCAAACGCAACAGCCACCGCATCGGCAATTTAATCACTGAACTGCTTCAAACATCGAATCCCGCTCATATAGAACTCAAAAAACAGCCCGTTAATGACCTTGTTGAAAAGGCTGTTGATACGGCACATGATAGGATTTTATTGAAAAACATCAAAACCATTAAACATTACACCGCTGAAAACCCTCTTATTAATGCTGACGCATCGAAACTGCAAATGGCATTAACCAATTTAATCATCAATGCTGTTGAAGCTATGACTGAGAACGACGGTATTTTAACCATCGAAACGGAAATGCTGCCGGGATCTTGTCGCATCATCATTGAGGACAATGGCTGCGGAATGACTCCTGAACAACAAAATCGCTTGTTTGAACCTTACTTTACAGGCAAAACAAAAGGTCTTGGCTTAGGAATGGCAACCATTATGAATATCGTCCAAGCACATAGTGGTCAATTATTATTTACTTCTGAGCCTCATAAAGGCACCCGCTTTATCCTCACGTTTCCTATCTAATAACAGCATTCTGTCCTAAAAACGTCACACTCCTCTACAAATTGGGGAATTGACTCCCCGTATTTCTTTTGAAAAAGGGGTGGTCTGCTTTTTTTATTATAGAAAGTATAGATAAACACAAAAACATTTTTTTTAACAAGCAAAATCAATCGTCATGAATAATCTATTGTGTTTTATAGCCGCTATTATAATAATCGGGTG
>JANMJN010000257.1:0-2205 GCA_031371355.1 Saprospiraceae bacterium | reverse complement strand
CTTCCGTACCGATTCAAAATTTGATGTTCAAAAACAAAGGTAATTTGCGCTTTGAAGATGTCTCAAAGCAATGGGGTTTGGCGGACAAATCCTTTTCAAACGGTGCCGCTTATGGTGATTTGGACAACGATGGCGACTTAGATTTGGTCGTCAACAATGTGAATGAAGAAGCTTTGGTGTATGAAAACAATACGACAAAGGACACATCGGTGGCTTTTATCGGCTTTTTACTGAGGGGGGGTGACAAAAACACTTTTGCCATTGGTTCAAAAATCCAAGTGTTTAGTGGTGGTCAAATTTATCAAAAAGAAAATATACCGACACGCGGCTTTCAATCGTCTATGGATTATAAACAGATGATTGGCTTACCCAAAGGTCAAAAGGTGGACAGTGTTTTGGTGTATTGGTACGACAGAACTTATACGAAACTTGTTGATTATCAACTGAATAAGCTTAATACGATTGAATATAAAACAAGTAAAAGAACAAAAGCAAATTATCAAAAAGTCCTTGAAAAACCTTTATTGGTGAGTGATGAAACGATAGCTAACTCACTACCTACACACATTGAAGACCCTCAAATTGATTTTTATAATGAAAAAACGGTGCCGATGATGCTCTCGAAAGAGGGACCCAAAATAGCCGTTGGGGATGTGAATGGCGATGGACGTGACGATGTATATATATGTGGTGCAAGAGGTCAAACCAAAGCTATTTATGTCCAACAAGCTGATGGCAGTTTCAAAGCGATTCCTAACGTTGATATTGCTAAATTCATTGATTTTGAAGATACGGCTGTTCAGTTTTTTGACGCTGATGGCGATGGTGATTTGGATTTATACGTCGGTTCAGGTGGCAATTTCATGGCTGCTGGAGAGCGTGAAAATCAAGACCGCTTGTTTTTCAACGATGGGAAAGGGAATTTTGCAATGCACGCAGGTTCGTTGCCTTCAAATAGTATGAACACATCGGTTGTTATTGCCAATGATTATGATGGCGATGGTGATTTAGATTTGTTTGTCGGTAGCCGGAGCACACCGCTTTTGTATGGTGTTTCGCCTAAAAATTACCTTTTTCAGAACGATGGTCATGGAAAATTCACGGATGTGACCCCCTCAGTATCGCCACAGCTTGACCACATTGGTATGGTGACAGATGCAAAATGGGCGGACATAGATGGCGACAAAACAAAAGAACTGATAGTCGTTGGCGAGTGGATGCCACCTACTATTTTCAAATACCAATCGGGTAAATTGGCTATTTTCAAAAACGATGTTTTTAAAGATAAAAACGGCTTTTGGTATGCTGTAACAGTTGCTGACCTTGACGGTGACGGTGATTTGGACATGGTACTCGGCAACACAGGTGAAAACTGCTACCTCGCTGACCGCAATGACCCGCCTGTTAAACTTTGGTTGAATGATTTTGACAGCAATGGTTATTTAGATAAAGTTCTTTCATATACCATCAATGGCAAAGATTTTCCCGTCATTATGAAGCGTGATATGGTGAAAGAAATGCCGATTTTGAAGAAAGATGTCTTAAAACATCATGATTATGCTAAAAAAACGATTCAAGAATTGTTCCCAAAGGATAAAATCAAATCTGCACAGGTCAAGCAGGTTGATTATTTTAAATCGGTTATTGCTATAAACGACGGAAAAGGCAATTTTACTTTAAAAGAAATGCCTTTGGAAACGCAATTGTCGTCTGTTTGTGCCGTGTATGTTGGCGACATTAATAGCGATGGCAAGCCTGACATCATTACAGGCGGCAACAATTTCAACTTCTTACCGCAGTTCGGTCGCATTGACGGCAGTTACGGCGAAGTGTTGTTGAATAAAGGCAATATGGATTTTGAAGCCGTGCGTTTTCCACGCAGTGGTTTATTAATAAAAGGTATGATGCGGGATATTAAACCTTTGAAAATCAAGGGTTTGGATTATCTGATGGTGGCGGTGAATAATGAAAAGCCACGCTTGTATCAATATAAAACAAAATAAATTTTGTATGAAAATCAGAACAATGATATTCTTTATTGGACTTCTATTTATGTCCGATGCTTGTCGAAATAGCCATAATAAAGATTTGACTACAGTTGAAAAACAAGAGTTGGCAACAGGCATACGCCACGACAGCTTGTTTATGGGACTGACTTTGGGCATGCCCAAGCAAGAGTTCTTTGATTTTTGTTGGGCGATGAAT
>JANMJN010001051.1:0-9401 GCA_031371355.1 Saprospiraceae bacterium | reverse complement strand
GTCCGTACTTTCAACCGATTCGCAACTGCCATTATACGTGTGACTTGTTCAAAAGGCACACCTGTTTCTGCGGCAATAGTAATAGTCGGTGCCGATTTGTCGGGCGCATTAGTGAGTGATATACGTAAAGCAGCTTCCAATTGTGTCGGCAATATTTGACGGTCATTAATGGTCATGCGTCCATTCTTTTCAATACTCACCGTTGTCTTTATCGCTGCATTTGTCCTTTGATCCGATTTTGGTAACTGAAACGGCAAGAACTTGACAAGAGTTGATGTCAGCATAAAAAATATGAGTAGCATGAATATGATGTCCGTCATCGAACTCATATTCACTTCACCCATATTTTTTTTTCTTCTCCTTATAGCCATGATTTAGGTTTTTTAATTGTTTGAAAATCAACCCATTAACCAGCTGGCTCTTGTAGCAAGTCTATGAAATTAAATGTAGATGTTTCCATATTATTAACCACACGGTCAATCATATTGTTTAAGATATTGTATGCTACATAAGCAAAAATACCGACGATAAGCCCTGTCGCAGAGGTAAACATTTTGACATAAATACCACCCGCAATAACACTAATAGACAGGTTATTGGCTGTGGACAAGTCCGAAAACGTTTGAATCATACCCGCAATGGTACCCAAGAAACCAAACATCGGCGCAACACCTGCAATGATAGCGAGGAAGTTCGTGTTCTTTTCAAGTTTGTAAATTTCCAATTTACCCACGTTTTCAATCGAGCGTTCGATGTCGTCAAGTGGTTTACCGATACGCATTAAACCTTTTTCAACCATACGTGCAATCGGAGAATCCGTTCTTTGACACAAGGTTCTGGCTGCACCAATATTACCGTTTTGCACATTTGCACGGATATTGTTCATGAAACCGTCATCAATTTGAGTCGCTTTTTTAATCGTTGAATAACGACTGATGAAAATCGCTACGGCAATGATGGACATGATAAACAAACTTATCATGATAATCATACCGAAAGTACTGTGAGACAACAATTCAAATACACTCTCTTGTGCATTTTCAGCAGCGACGGCTGTGGTTGCGGTGCCTGTATTGGCTTGGAAAAACAATAGTATGCTTTGCATAGACTGTTATAGGTGTTTTTTTATGATTGGAAATTCCGTTTGTTTATAATATTGAGGTTGATTTCTACCCCCCTCAGTATCATCGGCAAATTTGGGTTTTAAAACTCAATTTTAGTTAAAATATTTTGATTTAATTTTAATCAGTATCATAAACTTGGGCTAAAATACGGCTTTCAACCAAATTATCTACTTTCCATAAAAATTATTTTTTAACCCATATTTTGTTTTGATTATTGGTTATTAGGGATTGGTTAATTGTCTCGACCAATTACTAATAACTAATCACCAATAACCAATTACTAATTCTTGTTTTTTATTTCTTCGGGCCAAACAACTTTTTGTGCATTGTCTTTAGCACTTTTGACGCGGTTGCGCGAATTAAGCGTTGGCTTTGGACGTGGTGCGGTTTTTAACTCGGTATTTGCCAATTTATCAACGTGTAACCATATGCCATCTTTTTGCAATTCAAAGGCTTCATAAGTGCCATCAGGGACATAAGTAAAAGGAATATTCGGGTCTTTAGTCCCTATTTGTTCAAGATGGTCATGGATTACGATATTCATTTCGGGGTCATAATTTAAGCGTAAAACGGCATCGGCTGAATAATTCAAAACCAGACGATGTAGTTTCTGCTTTCTAACGCCTTGAATATCAGCGATTTCAAAAACGGGTGAACCAAATATAATATGGCCACTCTTGATTGATAAAACATCACAAACCTTTATTTTTTCATATTGATCATTGGCATTGTACCCAAACATCAGGTATTTCATGCCGTCTTTGGTTTTGAACTCTTTCACGTTATAATATATCGCCCCAAACCAATGTTCAGGCGCCAATTCCTCTTTTTCAGCATTTTCCAACTTTCGTGATTCATCTGTCAATTCAAAAAAAGTCGCTTTGGCTCGATTGAGTTGCACGTAGCCAAAATACCTGTATTCCGTTTTATCAATAAACAATTGCCAAGTAAAAACACGAAATGCACCATCCATCGGCTTTTGAATAGCAATGTTTTCAATTTTTGTAAAAGCATAATTGAACGAATTGGGAACGCCCAAAGCCGCTTCCATCAAGGGAATCAATGCACTGTTTGCCTGCATACGATTCTCTAAGACGGTATCTTGAACAGCAATTTGTGCTATCAAAGCCATACTGTCCTCCAATTGTTCAAGCCTTTTGAAATCAGCAGGTTTGATGTCTCCAGCTGCCTTTTGAGCAAAAAGCATATTTTGAAAAATAATCAGTAAGCAGCTAATAATAATGGATTTCATTCTCTGTTTTTCTTTGACAAACGAAAAGGTAGTGCCAAAAATTACATTTTACAAGCAAAATTGACTTTTCTATAACTTTTTTTGACCACTGATGACACAGATTTAATTGGTTTTCACTGATTTTCTTTTAGTTTCCTGTGTGTTTAAAGAAAATCAGCGTAAACCCCTCGCATCCGTGTCATCCGTGGTCAAAAAAATCAAAATCTCTTCAACTCTTTAAAAATCTTATTCGTTGGCAAACCCATGATGTTTTCATAACTCCCTTCGATGCGTCGTATCTTACAATGTCCAATCCAATCTTGGACGGCATAAGAACCCGCTTTGTCAAAGGGGTGATAATGTTCGATGTAAAAATCAATTTCAGCATCGGTCAATGGATCAAAATAAACTTTTGCGACATCCGAAAAGACCCGTTTTCGTTTTTGTGAAATCATACATACGCCTGTTATAACGCGGTGCATATTGCCCGACAAATCGCGGAGAATACGTTGTGCATCGGCGATATTTTCTGGCTTATTATATATCGTGTCATTCAGCACAACAGTCGTATCGGCAGCGATAATGATGTCGTAGTCTTCAAGCCAAGGGCGTGCAAATTCTGCTTTTTTTTCAGCAAGAAAAGCGGCTACTTTTTCGCTCTTATACTGAGGGGGGATACTTTCATCCACATCAGTCGGTCTAATAGTGACATTTGTAAAGCCCGATTCACGAAGGAGTTGACTGCGGCGGGGTGATTGCGATGCTAAAAGTATCTTTTGGTTGAGAATCATACTGACGAGTTTGATGATTGTATAATGTTTCACGCAAAGGTAATGAGATAAATGTCTTTTTCTTTGGGGGGAATCATGATGCCTAAAACCTTTTGCTTTTGTGGGTTTACAGATGGTTCATGCTATACCTCAAAAACCTTTCTCCCGTGAAAAGCTGTTCCAACAATTGCACATTCTGTCGTCTATCTCGTTATTGATGAAATCAGCAAAAAAAAGACCAATAATATTCCCAATTGGGGCGAAATTGCAGGGCAGTTACATCTCATTTTTGGCGAAAGAGCCGACATTGATATTAAACTTTTCTAAATAAGGCTTTTGCCTATTTTTTAACTTTGACACAGTTTTGTGAACTCTTTCAAAAAAAGAGCTTTATGTTAAAAAAATCCTAAACAAAAGCAGTCAGATTAAACTAAATAAACGGCTCAAAGTCTATCTCTACATCGCTTCAAAAGAGAAGCAAAAGCACCCCCTCTGTAAAAACCTTTTTTCTTATCTAATTTAAAAAACAATAAAAATGAAAAAGATTCTTGTAGCAGCGCTCTTCGTATGCGGTTTCGCCATCGCTTCTAATGCACAATCTACTCCTGTCGTAGACAAACGCGAAGACATTCAAAAAAAACGCATTAAAGAAGGCGTGAAAAGTGGAGAACTGAACAAAGCAGAAACCAAACGTTTGGTCAAAAACCAAAGACACATCAAACGCGACGAAGCTAAAGCGAAGTCGGATGGCGTTGTCACACCTGCTGAACGGGCAAAATTGAACAAAGAACAAAACAGAGCGAGCAAGCGAATTGCAAAACAAAAGCATGATAAGCAAGATAGAAACTAATCATGTCCTAAACAAAAAAGCCACGAATTAACAGATTGTAAGAATTGACTAATGATGATTTAGGAGGATTCTTTAAAATTAGCAAATTCGTAAAATCTGTTAATTTGTGGCTTTTTCTTTAATAATAGCTTGATGAATCGCCAAAACCTGCGGTATCAAAGCCTGTGTCCCATCGTTCCAAATCACAAAATCGGATTGTTTTATCTTCTCCTCATCGGGCAATTGTTTGGCTATTCTGGCTTCAACATCGCTTCTTGTCAAAGCACCGTCCCCCCTCAGTAAAACGCGTTCAATTCGGGTTTCCACAGGCGCAACAACGGTTATAATTTTATCTAAAAGAAAATTACCACCGCTTTCAAAAAGCAAAGCCGCTTCTTTGAGGGTATATGGTGCTTGGGTTTGTGCATTGTGCCATTGTTCGCCATCGAGCCAAACGGCAGGATGCACCAAAGCATTTAATTCATTCAGTTTATCTGGATTATTGAAAGCAATATCGGCGATCTGTTTCCGATTGAGTGCTCCATCGGGCAAATAAGCGGCTTCGCCAAAAAGGTTTTTGATGCTGTGTATCAATGCTGTGTTTTCAACCATCAAGGCTTTGGCACGGTCATCTGCATAATAAACAGGAATACCGAGCGTCTCAAAAATGTGGCAAACGGTGGTTTTGCCGCTCCCGATACCGCCTGTTATACCGATTTTAAGTATTTTGTTTTCAGACATTTATTTTTGATTTTTTTTGATTTTTAATTATTCAAATACTGCCACATCAATTTAGCCGTCTTGTCGCTCGCTCCTGCATTGCCCAATTGCCCCCTCAGTATAGCATAGTCTTTTTTGATAATGGCTTGATTGTCAATAGTTTTTTGCAGTTCACGAACCAAGTTTTCCGTTGTCAAATCCTCTTTAATCAATTCTTTGACGATTTCTCTATCTGCAATCAAATTGACAAGCGAAATATATTTCACTTTAATCACTCGTTTGGCTATCGAATACGAAAACTTTGAACCTTTATAACACACAACTTCTGGCACGCCAAATAAAGCCGTTTCTAACGTTGATGTCCCTGATTTGACCAAAGCTGCCGTTGCATGTTGTAACAAATCATAAGTTTGATTTTGAACAATTTTAACCCCCTTCCCGATGTTATCGGGATTTCGTTCCTCAACAGTATTTTCTAAAAAAGTATCATAAGAGGACAACGTTTGAGCCGAAGCAGCCGCCACAACGAATTGATAATCAAGGAAATATGGTTGAACGGTCAACATAATAGACAACATTTTTTCTATCTCTTGTTTCCGACTCCCTGGCAACAGAGCGATGATAGGACGTTCATCTAAACCATTTTGCTGTCTGAATGCTTCAATCGTCGTTTGGGGCGCATTTGCCACCACATCGAGCAAAGGATGCCCGACAAAATCTACGTCGTAATCAAATTGCTTATAAAAGTCTTTTTCAAACGGTAAGATGCAAAACATTCTGTCCACCCGTTCTTTGATGCCATGCACCCGAGAGGTATGCCACGCCCATATTTGAGGAGAAATGTAGTAAAAAGTCTTAAAATTCTGCTGTTTTGCCCATTTTGCTATCCGCAGATTAAAGCCTGGATAATCAATAAAGATAATGACATCGGGTTGAAATTCAAGAATGTCTTTTTTACAAAAAGCTATGTTTCGGAATATCGTTCCAATATTATTGATGACTTCAAGGAAGCCCATAAACGCCAAATCACGATAATGCTTCCGCAAAACAGCCCCCTCAGTCGCCATCATGTCGCCGCCCCAAGCGTGAATAACTGCGTCTTTGTCCTTGATTTTCAATGCCTTTATGAGGTTTGAGCCATGTAAATCGCCCGAAGCTTCTCCTGCTATGATGTAATATTTCATTTATTTTGTTATTAGTTATTGGGGACTGGTTATTGGGGATTGGTCTGTACTAATAACCAATCAACTAATCCTCAATAACCAACCTACAATTTAAACCAATTCCCTGTTAGCCAATCAAAATATTCTGCGCCAGAAAACTGTTTTTTATAATCCATATAGGACGGTTGCAAAAATGCATAACCGGGATAATGGAAGGTTTTTTTATAGGTCAAAGCATGCGCCATTTCTAACAACATCGAGAAAATGCCGAGACTCCGTTTCGATTCTTCAAGGTCAAACATCGCATAGGTGCTGCTTATGGTATGGGGTGTGATGTCCACAAAAGTGCAACAAATGAGTTTATCGAGCTTATAAACTTCAAATTGATAAGTCGGAAAGGGTTTATTGGGAATATAAGACACAAAATCGAAGATAGAATGAGGCACATTATATTTAAAACGTTGAATATGTTGGTCAAACATAAAATGTATGTCGTCGCTGATACGGAGGGGTACTAACTTGAAGGTCAGGTCTTGATTTTTACGCCAAATTTTACGCTGGCTTTTCGACATTTCAAATTGATTCAACTGATAGCGAAGCGGTAAAATATCCAATTTGTTACCCTGTTCATCTAATTGTGAACTCACCCTAAAAAACATCATGGCATTGTGCCGCCAGCCTGTCGCCAACATATTTTCCCATTCCAAAAAGGACATATCGTCCGCATTGAATGCCTCAGCGATATTCACTGTGTCAAATAATGGGTCTTCCCAAAAAATGGCGTTATCGTCCATGAATGTTTTTTGAAGACCACTGATGATACTGATTTGACGGATTTACACTGATTTCTAGTTGCCTACGGGATGACAATAAAATCAGTGTAAATCCGTCAAATCAGTGTCATCTGTGGTCAAATAAATCAAAATAATTGATTACCATTCTGCCAAAATATCTTTATAGAACCAAGCAAACCACACAAAAGCCATCACAACTGTTGCCAAAACGACACCTCTGATGGATTCATTTGCTCTGTTTTTTCTAAACAACTGAACAACGAGCATGTTCAAACAGATGGCAATAAGCGCTAAAGTTCTTGTTTTCAAAGGTAAACCAGAAAGGCTTACAATACTTGATAATAGCCCAAAAAAGACAATAGGGACTATCATTCCAAGTCCAATACCGATGTTAAGATTGTTGCGTCGAAAAAACATATTTTTTAATGGTGATTGATGAATCATTTAAAGATGGATGAATTAACGCCCCTCTGGTTCCTCTTTTGCTGGCTTTGCCACAGCATTGAGCCGAACAATAGGATCAGATGTTTTGCGCAAACGCAAATTGAGCATCTCAACACCGAGTGAAAACGCAATGGCAAAATAAATATAACCTTTTGAAACGTGTTGATGGAAACCTTCGGCAATCAACATCACACCTATAAGTATCAAGAATGACAATGCCAACATTTGCATAGTCGGGTGTGTGTTGATAAATTTTGAAATGGGTCCAGCAAATGCCATCATCACCAATATCGAAATCACTACTGCAATCATCATCACCGACACAACCTGCGTCATACCCATGGCGGTGAGAATGGAATCGAAAGAAAAGACAATATTGACAAGACAAATCTGAACAATAACAGAGGTCATCGTTGAATGAGCTTTTGACTTGATTTCTTCGGCTTTGCCTTCCAATTTATGGTGTATTTCCATCGTACTTTTGTACAAAAGGAACAAACCGCCTGCCGCTAAAATCATATCTTTAAAACTCAAACCCAAGGGTACGTCGTGCTCTTTGATGAATGGTATAGTCAAAACAGGCTCATCAAGGGACAAAATGAAACCTATACCTAATAACAGAATCAAACGAAAAATCATCGCCAATATCAATCCATAATTACGTGCTTTAGCTTGATCGCGGTGCGGCAATTGATTAGCAACAATAGAGACAAAAATGATGTTGTCAACACCTAAAACAATTTCCAAAAAAGTTAATGTAATGAGGCTTAACCACACATCGCCAGAAGCGAAATTGGGCAATGACAAATCAACCAACAAGGTATTGAATAACATAGAATTTAGTTTGTGATAATTTTGTGAAATAAAATACAGAAATTTGTATTGCGAATTTGGGTGCAATGTTAAAACAAGTTTTGTAGAGTACAAACACTCTTGCAAAGTTTGAACAAAACACCCCCCTCAGTAATTTAGTGCTTTAACACCTTTTTTTATAGACAAAACCAAGCATTGATACGATTGAACAGTATGAGATTCAGAAGATTAACAAACGAGGAATTGGTTCCTTTAGAAAAAAAATTCATCCAATTTTTGGTTTCTAACACCATTACAGGCGACGATTGGGCAAAAATGAAAGAAAGACGACCCGAACAAGCCCTGGGTTTGGTGGATATTTTCAGCGACTTGATGTTTGAAGAATCTTTAATGAAGGTACAATATTTGAAACAAACAACCCCTAAAGAACTGCACATTTTTTATTGTGATAAAGATGAAATTGAGCTTTTAGGTTTAGTCGCTCAAGAAAATTCAGCCATTGATTTTACAAAAGAAGACGAAGGGCTTAAAAGTATTCAAAATACTCAGGGGGGTATTTCTTTCTTTCAGACTGAAAAAAAATATACTGACTCACGAGAAGTTGAGATTTTTAATATGATTGAAAACGGCTGCCGTATTTCGGACAGTTATTTGTATGATGCACTTAAAAAATTGTTTTACAATTAAAAAACTATAAAAATGAAAAAACTATTTACACTCTCGCTGGCTATTATTGTAACCATTTCGACAAGTTTTGCACAAGCGAAAAAGTATGTTTTGGTCGAGCATTTTACCAATACATATTGCCCTCCCTGTGCTTCACAGAATCCAGGGTTTTATCAAACCATTGGTGTTGAAACGAATACTAAAATTCACCATATGTCTATACATTCCAGTGTGCCTTATCCACAATGCCCTTATTATCAAGCGAATAAAACAGAACAAGACGCACGTAAAGATTTTTATGGTTTAACCAGTACACCGCGTGCCAGCCTCAACGGTGCTGCATTAATAGGCGCAGGAAGCATTACAAATGCTAATATAGATGCCGCCGCAAACGGCACAAGTCCTATTGAACTAAAAGTTACGGAAACATCAGGCACAAACCGTACAGCAACAGTTACACTAAAAGCTGTTGGCACTGTACCGACTGGCAATTATAAGATGTATGCCGCCATCGTTGAGAAAAAGATAAATTTTAATGCCAATAATGGTGAAACGGTACATTATAATGTATTGCGCAAATACATCGCTTATGGTGGTGAATTGGGTTCGAGTGGTTTCGCGGTAACACCGACGACGACTCTACAAACGTTTAATTTACCATATGCCATCACTTCAGGTTGGAGCGAATCTCAAATTTACGTCGTAGCTTGGGTTCAAAACGAAGCGACAAAAGAGGTTTTAAACTCTGGTACGCGTTCCGACGTGCAATCTGCCACAGACGAGCCTTCGATTGATGCTTTCGTTAAAGTCTCACCCAATCCAACATCGGGTAAAACAATGATTTCGT
>JANMJN010000996.1:0-1563 GCA_031371355.1 Saprospiraceae bacterium | reverse complement strand
GCTTCGTAACCGGGTAAAAAAATACCATTGTAGTTTTTGCGTTCAACAAAAGTATGAATCGTATCGCCATAAGTTTCAATAGATGCCACAATGACCGAACCGTTCGCATCCCTCAGTATTTCAGGCTCTGAAACAGGCTTGGCACCTCGTTCTACGGTTTTATAAAACGATTTTGTCGCATCGTCCACCCACAAAGCCAATACTTTTACGCCGTCGCCATGCTTTTGAACATGTTTTGAAATCGCGGAATTGGCATCCAATGAGGCGGTCAAAACCAAGCGTATTTTACCTTGTTTCAAGACATAAGACGCTCGGTCACGCATACCTGTTTCAGGTCCAGCATAAGCGATGATTTCAAAACCAAAGACGCTTTCGTAGAAATGAGCCGCTTGTTTGGCGTTACCCACATAAAATTCGATGTGATCCGTACCATTCAATGGCAAAATATCCACTGTTTTTTGGGAATGTATAGCCGGTTGTTTTTCAAGTAATTCTACCATTTTTATCAATTTTTTCGCAAATTTCGGCATTTAAAAACGCAATGTCCAATATTTATTTTGTATCATTGTGATAGATAAAACCTATTGGAATGGAATTGCGACACCTTCGATATTTTGTAGAAATTGCCGAACAAGGGCATTATGGCAAAGCTGCCAAAAATCTCTATATCTCACAACCGACGTTGAGCCAACAAATTCAGTCATTAGAAAATGAGATTGGTGTAGAGCTTTTTTTAAGGTCAAAACGGCAGATTGCGCGTAAAGTAGAATTGACTGAAGCAGGGGCTGAATTTCTCATTGAAGCGAAAAAAATCTTGGATTTAAGCCAAAAAGCGATTGAACAAGCCCGAAAAACAGGTTTGCACAAGCAGGTTTTGCGGTTTGGTGTCTATAAAATCGCCTTGCGTGAACGAATTGCTGAAACACTAAAATTGCTCACCGGTCACTTCCCAGATGTTGACATAAAATTGGTAGAATTGCCTACATCTGCCGATGTTCAAACTGCTTTGCACGATGAAACGATTGATTTAGGGTTGATTTTGCCGCCTTTAAAACACCATGATTTGTCTTCAAAAATGATTAAAAAGGCGCATTTATGCGTCATTTTGCCTAAAAATCATGCTTTGGCAAATTCAGGAATTGTCCTTTTAACAGCGTTGAAAGACGAAAAATGGGTTGAACTGAATGCTCAAATACATCCCCTTTTTGATGAAATCGAGCAGGCATGTCGCCATGCAGGTTTTAGTCGCAAAAATCATATTGTGCAAGAAGTCTCTTCGCTTGAATTGTTGGCAAGTTTGGTGAATGTAGGTATCGGTATCGCCTTCGTTTCGTCGCTTTATGACCTTAGCAGAGAGACAAATATTGTGGTAAAACCCGTTATTCAGTCAGAAAATGACCCCCTCAGTATGATTGAGATAAATAATGCTTTGGCGTATAAAACAGGGAAAAATACGCCTTTGATACAGGCTTTGATTGGGTTTTTGCAAAACTAAAATGCTTTCGTTTCTCTAAAAATCTTTGGAGAAACACCCCTATGTTTTTTAAAAAAACGTGAAAAATA
>JANMJN010000242.1:0-1616 GCA_031371355.1 Saprospiraceae bacterium | reverse complement strand
GGCAATTTCTCTTATCAATTTGGTTTGCGTGGTGAAATAACCGATGCCAAAACGACATTACAAAAAACAAATGAAGTCCATCCGCGTGATTACGCCAACTTGTTCCCAAGTGCCCATTTTACCTATAAATTGCCGAAAGAGAATGCTATTCAGTTGAGTTATAGCCGTCGTGTACGCCGTCCAACTTATGATGAATTGAGTCCGTTTGTGACATATAGCGATAATCGGAACTATTTTTCGGGCAATCCTGCGCTCAATCCTGAATTTTCACATGCTTTTGAGTTGGGTCATATCAAGTATTTTGAAAAAGGCTCATTGTCCTCGTCGCTTTATTATCGGCATACAACGGACAAAATTCAAACCATTCGGCGCGTGGATAATTTAGGATTTGCCAATACACATCCCGAAAACCTTTTGGTTGAAGATGCGTTTGGTGCAGAGTTTACAAGCCAATATACGCTTGTGAAATGGTGGAAAATGGATAATAATTTCAATTTTTTCCGCTCGATTACTGACGGGGCTAACATTGGTACAACCATCTCCAGCGATACATATAGTTGGTTTGTGCGGCATACATCTAAGTTTTCATTGCCCCAAAGTATTGATTTTCAAGTACGTGGTAATTATGAAGCGCCACAAAAAACGCCACAAGGTGAACGAAAAGCTTTATATTATGTTGATTTAGGCATGAACAAAGACATTTTGAAAGGGACGGGAACGATTACCCTAAACGTCTCCGATTTGTTCAATTCACGCCGAAACCGCTTTATTACTGAGGGGTCTAATTTTTACACGTCTGGTAATTTTTTGGGTAGAAAACGACAAATCAATTTGACTTTCAGCTACCGTTTGCATCAAGCAAAACAAAGTGGAAAAAAGAATGAGGAATAATTTTATCACTAATTACAATAATTAAACAATGAGCAACCTAACAATTACCTTTTTTGCCCTTCTTTTTAGCGTTTTTGGCTTTTTTCAAAAACCGTCTCAACAGCAAATCGCCTCAACAGCTATGCCAATGTGTCATACGGTTCCGCCACCAGATGGCATGGCGGCTTTTGCACTTGACCCAGCTTTTCAAGCATTGCACCCATCGCCACTACCACTTAATTATGAGGGCAAAGGGCAAAGCATCACGTTTAAAACACCTGATGGCGTTGATGCCAAAGGCTACCTTGTAAAAGCTAAGAAAAAATCGAAAAAATGGCTTTTTGTCTATCAAGAATGGTGGGGTTTGAATGAGTACATTATGCGCCAATCCGATGTTTTTTATAAGGATTTAGGAGAAAATGTCAACGTTTTAGCCTTAGATATGTACGACGGGCAATCCAGTAGCGACCCAAAAGAAGCGGGAAAACTCATGCAAGGAGCGAAACCAGAACGACTTCAAAATATTATGAAAGGCGGCGTTATGTTCGCAGGTAAAAAAGCTAAAATTGCCAATGTAGGTTGGTGTTTTGGTGGTGGTTTGTCTCTGCAATCTGCCTTAATAGGCGGTAAACAAACCGTGGGTTCAGTCATGTATTATGGTATGCCTGAAAAAGACAAAGAAAAGCCAGTTGCTCTGAACAAGCTTTTCCTCACCCCAAGGTTTGTTCAATAAATAAACATCATTC
>JANMJN010000957.1:0-6560 GCA_031371355.1 Saprospiraceae bacterium | reverse complement strand
GCCCATTCTGTGAAAATGCGTTGAAAATGAAAAGGACTCAGGTGAACTTGCCGCGCCACATCATCCAAATCAGGTTGTTTTGTGATGTTTTTTGACAAAAACCGAATCGCTTGCTCGATGCGCTGATAATTGATATTTTGCTCCATGTTTTTTTTTGATACAAATGTAGGGATATAGGGATGGGGGGACAACCCGAAACTTGCGGATATTTTTTTACAAAAATCCCCCCCTCAGTATTCCTCCATTTTTTTATATATTTTTCTAATTTTGAGCCTTTCTGAATTAAGTATTAGACAATCAACAATAATCATTCGAAAAAAATGACTGACGCATATATATACGACGCTATCAGAACGCCGCGTGGCAAGGGCAAATCTTCAGGTGCGCTGCATGAAGTCCGAGCAATTGACCTTTTGGGCGATGTTTTGAAGGAATTGCAACGCCGAAATGACCTCGATACTTCTCAAGTGGACGACGGTATTTTCGGGTGTGTGACGGCGATGGACGATCAAGGTGGCAATATTGGGAAAGCCTCCTTGCTTTTTGCGGATTGGAGCGAAAGTGTGGGCGGCATGCAAATCAATCGTTTTTGCTGTTCGGGCTTGGAAGCGGTCAATTTGGCTGCCATGAAAATTCGTTCGGGGCTTGAAGACCTCATCGTGGCAGGTGGTGTCGAAAGTATGAGTCGCGTCCCGATGCATTCTGACGATGGACCGATGCTTTTTGACCCTGATGTGGTCGGTAAAATCAACTATTTGCCGCAAGGCGTTGCCGCAGATTTGATAGCGACAATGGAGGGTTTTAGCCGTGAAGAACTCGATATTTATGCGCTCCAATCGCATCAAAGAGCGACTTATGCCATGCAAAACGGTTATTTCGATAAATCCATCGTACCGATTCGAGATTGGGTGGGTTTAATCATTTTGGACAAAGATGAGCATGTGCGCCCCGATTGTTCTTCTGATGCTTTGGCGGCTTTGAAACCTTCGTTTTCGGGCATGGGTGATATGGGTTTTGATGCGATGGCGCAAAAGAAATATCCCTCAGTAGAGTACATTCGGCATGTGCATACGGCGGGCAATTCGTCGGGTGTGGTGGACGGTGCGGCTGCGGTTCTGGTCGGTAGTTTGGAAAAAGGTCAGGCGATCGGTTTGACGCCGCGTGCACGAGTGGTAGCTACCTCAACCGTTAGTGGTGAACCGACGATTATGTTGTTGGGTCATAGTGCGGCTGCAAAAAAAGTCTTGAAAAAAGCTGGTTTGACACCTAAAGACATTGATTTATGGGAAGTTAACGAGGCTTTTGCTTCGGTTGTTCTCAAATTTCAGCGTGATATGGCGATTAATGATACTATTTTGAACGTCAACGGCGGTGCGATTGCGCTCGGGCATCCTCTGGGTGCGACGGGGGCGATGTTGCTTGGAACGGTACTCGATGAACTCGAACGACGAGGATTGAAACGGGCTTTGATTGCTTTGGGGGGCGGTGCTGGTTTAGGTGTTGCGACGATTATCGAGCGTGTTTGAAACATTTACCTTGACAATCAGTATGAATTTACAAAATAGAACGATATGTCTAAGAATAAAAAGAATACATCAATCACAAAGACTCAGCAAAAGACGAATGTGGTCAAACCGATAAAAACGATTGTTACGGTTCACAAAACCTCTTTTTTCAAGGAGAATGCCTTGATTATTGCTGTTTTATGTGTTTTAGCCTTTGGACTTTATGCCTCAACCGTCCGTTTCGATTATGCTTTGGACGATACGATGGTCATAACGGGCAATAAATTTACGCAGCGCGGTTTTGATGGCATCGGCGATATTTTCCGGTATGAAAGTTTTCGTGGCTATTTTGGCGAGCAAAAAAACTTGCTCGAAGGCGACCGTTACCGACCCCTCAGTATAGCGACGTTTGCAGCTGAAGTGGGTATATTTGGCAAAGGAAATAAAGCGGCTGGGCATTTTATTAATATTTTACTCTATGTTTTGACGGCGATTTTGATGTTTCGCGTCCTTCTTTTTATGTTTCCGAATAGAAATAAAAAAGAAGACGAATCGAAAATCTCTCCTTTTTTTACTGTTCCTTTTATCGCCACAGCTTTATTTATCGCTCATCCACTTCATGTTGAAGTGGTGGCGAATATCAAAGGACGTGACGAAATATTGTCTTTGCTCGGTGAATTGGGTACGCTCTACTTCACGTTTCGTTATTTGAATGATAAAACACCTAAATATTTAATTGCTTCATTTGCAGCATTTTTGGTCGGTATTTTCTCAAAAGAAAGCGCTATTACCTTTTTAGCAGTAGTGCCGTTGACCGCTCATTTTTTTACTAATGCGACTTATGGTGAAAAGATAAAAGTGACTTTACCCATCATTATTGGCACTTTGTTTTATTTAATGATGCGTGTGAATGCCATCGGTTATTTGCTCGATGATAAAGAAGTGACGGACTTGATGAACAACCCGTTTTATGGCATGTCGCTCGGCGACCGTTTGGCGACCATTTTTTACACCTTACTATTGTACCTAAAATTGCACATCTTTCCACACCCTTTAACGCATGACTATTATCCGTTCCATATTCCACAAATGACTTGGACAGATTGGCAATCGTTGTTGTCTTTGGCTTTGCATATTGGTTTGGTGGCTGTTATACTGAGGGGGTGGAAGAAACGGACTGTTTGGGCATACGCAGCAGCCTTTTACATCATCACTTTGAGTATTGTTTCAAACCTCGTTGTGTCAGTCGGTACCTTTATGAACGAACGATTTGTCTATCATGCTTCTTTGGGTTTTTGCATTGCTGAGGCTTATTTATTGATGGTTGTTTTAGGTAAAAACAAGGAAAATAATAAAAATGTGCTTGGTTTAGGCATTGCAGCCTTGCTTGTTGTTGGTTTTTCAATGAAGACACTCATACGTGTGCCTGATTGGTATAGCGGTGCAACGCTCAACGCTTCGGCTATTAAAAATTCGCCAAATAGTGCGCGAGCTAATTGTTTTTATGCAGTGTCAATATGGGAAGATAAATATTTGAAGTTGCCACCTAACGCTACGAATGAGCAGAAAAAGGCACTTTTAGATGAAATGAAACCTTATTTTGACCGTTCTCTTCAAATTTTACCAAAGTACAGTGCGGCGTTAAAGATGTGGGCAGGTGTGGCAGGGGAGTATCACAAAATTGATAATAATTATGACAATTTACTCAAAGAGTTTGAACGCATCAATCGAGCGGGCGTTTATGAACCATTTACGATTCAATATTTGACTTATGTCAATAACAGGGTCGGCACAAAAGCGGATGCCGAAAAACTACAAGCTTTTTACAGGTCGATGTTGACTTTTTTTAAACAAAATTATAGTGCGACCGTTTTGCCTGTTGAATATCAGAAATTGTTAGACGAGATTCAAGGACGGATGCCAGGTTTGAGGTGAGTTATCCGTCAAGAGGCTGTCTCAGTCTTTTGATACAGCCTCTTGATTTTTTTTTATTTTCAAAAAAAACTAAATGCACTCAAAAAACGTTTTGAAAATTGTAAGTTTGTCAACTTTTAAAGAATTTACACTTCAATTTATCTAATCAGAAACAAAGATTTACGAAACCAACATTTTACAAACAATTCTCATTCTGGCTTTGTTAATGAGTTGATAGATGATAATAGACAATGGATTGATTTGCAAACTATTGAAAACCAATATATTGCAAATTTCAGCCCTATTCACAATCATCTATGATCTATCCACTACTTATCAGCTTAAAGTCTTTCTGAACAAAAATACTATAAAATAATATGACTGTTACGGCATCCTACGTCCCTACCAAACCAAAATACGATTTTGAAAGCATACTTGGCGACCCTATCGGTGTAAAATTATACACGTTGAACAATGGCATGAAACTTTTTATGTCTATCAATAAAAACGAACCACGCATTCATACGAATATTTCTGTCCGTGCGGGCTCAAAACAAGACCCTGCTGAAACGACGGGTTTGGCGCACTACTTGGAGCATATGATGTTTAAGGGTACGAACCAAATAGGGTCTTTAGATTGGGAAAATGAGCGTCTGTTGTTGAAAAAAATTGCTGATTTATACGAACAACATAAAGCCGAAACAGACCCCTCAGTACGTAAAGAGCTTTATATGCAAATTGATTCGATTTCAAACCTGGCGGCTAAATTTGTTGCAGCAAACGAGTATGATAAGCTCGTCGCATCGCTCGGTGCGAAGGGAACGAATGCGAATACATGGCACGAACACACCATTTACGTCAACGACATTCCGTCGAATTCGTTGGAAAAGTGGCTTGAATTGGAAGCAGAACGCTTCAAAATGGTCGCTTTGCGCCTATTTCATACTGAGTTAGAGACTGTTTTTGAAGAATTTAATATCGGTCAAGACAATGATGGACGCAAAGTACAACGGGCTTTATTGTCGGCGATGTTCCCAACACATCCTTACGGCACACAAACGACGATTGGAAAAGGGGAACATCTAAAAAGCCCTTCGCACTACAATATTTTGAAATATTTCGAGACCTATTATGTGTCCAACAATATGGCGCTCGTCCTTTCTGGCGATCTCGACCCCGACGAAACAGTGGCTTTGGTTGAAAAAACTTTTGGTAGGTATCAACAGAAGGAAGTGCCACCGTTTCAGTATGAAGAGCAACCGATACTGAGGGGTGTCCAAAAATGTGAAGTCGTCGGTCATCAAGCGGCTTACGTGCAGTTGGGCTGGCGGCTGAATGGCGCAAAATCCAGTGATGCAGATATATCCAGTATGATTTTTTCGATGCTTTACAATCGCCAAGCAGGGTTGATTGACCTCGATTTGGTGCAGCAGCAAAAGGTGCTTGAAGCCTCGGCAGGTGTGATGAATTTGACGGACTACTCGGGCTTTATGCTTTATGGTCGTCCGCGCGAAGGACAAACCTTGGAAGATGTTGAACAATTATTGATTGGACAGATGAACCGCATAAAGAAAGGCGATTTTCCAGATTGGTTGATGTCGGCGGTTGTGAAAGATTTTAAATATTCGTTGACCAAAAGTTTTGAAAACAACACTTCAAGGGTCAATGCAATGTCCGATGCCTTTATAAAAGACATCAATTGGCAGGATTATATTGGACGACTTGACCGCATAAAGGCATTGACGAAGGAACAAATTGTCGCCTTTGCCAATAAATATTTTGATGATAATTATGTCGTTGTCTATAAAAGAACGGGAACAGACCCCTCAGTCATGAAGGTCGAAAAGCCCAGTATTACGCCTGTGACGCTCAATCGGAAAGATAAATCGGCGTTTGCGACTGAGTTTTTGAAACAAGAAAGCCCAAGTCTTTTGCCTGAATTTATTGATTACAAAAAGGCGATTTCAACCACAACATTGAAAAATGGCTTAAAACTCGATTATATTAAAAACGAGACAAATGAGACGTTTTCTCTTTATTATATCCTTGAAATGGGTAAAAATGCGGATAAAATACTTGCCCTTGCGGTCAACTATTTACCTTTTTTGGGCACAAATAAATACTCTGCAGCTCAACTCCACCAGGAGTTTTATAAATTAGGTTTGTCTTTTGATGTCTTTTCAAATGATGACCGCAGCTATGTGACATTGAGTGGTTTGGAGGAGTCATTTACTGAGGGGGTCAAATTGTTTGAACATATTTTGAAGCATGTTGAAGGCGATGATAAAGCTTTGAAAAACATGGTTGCTGACATACTTGAGAAGCGGGAAAATGATAAAAAGGACAAACGCATCATCCTCCGTAACGCTATGTCGAGTTATGCCAAATACGGCAAAGTTTCGCCCTTTACGGATGCTTTGACGATGGAAGAACTTAACGCCTTGACAAGCCAGGAGTTAGTAGAAAAAATAAAAGGATTGTCCAGTTTTGAACACCGCATTTTTTATTATGGCACAAAGGAACAGCCAGAAGTTGCTCAAATATTAGATGATGCGCACGCAGTATCCAGCAAATTGAAGCCCATTTATGCGTCAAAAGAGTTCCTCGAGCTGTCCATGGACAACCATAAAGTGCTGTTTGTTCATTTTCCGATGGTGCAATCAGAAATTCTGATGGTCTCGAAAGGCACCCCTCAGTATTCGGTTGATGAACAGATAATGTCCACTTTTTACAACAATTACTTCGGTTCAGGCTTGTCGAGCATTGTTTTTCAAGAAATCCGTGAAGCGCGGGCATTGGCTTACTCTGCCAATGCTTTTTATTCAACACCGTCAAAACAGAACAGAGGGCACTACTTGAATGCATACGTGGGTACGCAACCTGATAAGCTTCATGAAGCGATTACGGCGATGCACGATATCATTGAGAATATGCCGATTAGCGAAACGCAAATAGAGCAGGCACGTCAATCTGTCTTGAAAACTATTGAAAGTGAACGGATTACGCGCGCGAATGTCTATTGGACGTATCGGAACAATAAAGACAGAGGTATCGAAAACGATGTGCGCCAAGCTATTTACGATGTTATAAAAACGACAACTGCAGAGCATTTACATGAGTTTCAACAAAAATATGTCAAAG
>JANMJN010000853.1:0-2830 GCA_031371355.1 Saprospiraceae bacterium | reverse complement strand
AGATGTGAAGCCTGGGCGACGAGTTTCTGCGTGTTGTCCGGTTGCAACTGGCCTTCCAGCTGGCTGATTTCGACTTGGTCCAGCGGCCTGACCTTGAGCAGCGTATCGACGAAGAAGCGTCAATAACTTTTCCTGTTTGTTTCAATTCAACTACCACTCTGTACAGATAAGGATCTTCAAGCGACCACAAACGCGGTGTGTTCACTTCTATCGTTTGCTTAGCTGTTTTTTCTTCATTGACTGTCAAAGAAAGGGCTTGTTCCGTTGATTTTGCAAGGATTTTACCTTCTCTATCCGTCAAATAAGCCATTACTGAAAGGACAGAAGCCGATGGGCTTTCATTGACCATATTGGTTTCGACTGTTACTGTTGCTTTGTTGTTTTGAACATTAGCGTAAGAAAATACCCCCTCAGTATTGATGTGTGTATTTTGGTATTTATTCAACCAAACATGCCTGTAAATACCTGCACCTTCATAGAACCAACCTTCATATTGTGTGGCATCTGCACGCACAACGATGACATTATCTTTATCAAAATTGATAAAATCTGTGATGTCGTAAGCTGCTCCTACATAACCGCTTTTGTTGTTACCGAGATAAAAACCATTGACCCAAATGTTTGCATCTCTGAAAATACCATCAAATTGAATTTGAAAACGGCTGCCTGAATCAGCTTTGGCAACGGCAAAATGCTTGCGGTACCATCCAATACTCGTTTCGGGAAACAAACCACCAACTGGTTTAAAGCCATGCGATTCTACATCGAAATTATCAACATGTGCAAAAGGCAGTTCAACGACCCAATCATGCGGCAAATTTATATTTTGCCATGTACTGTCCTTGAAACGGGGTTCAATAGCTGTTTGTGTTGCACCGCCAGATTTAGAAAAAATAGTAGAAATGCTGTAATTAAAATCCTTTTCAGGGTTGGCAGCATGACCAAAATGAAATTTCCAACTATCATCCATATTTATTTTTTGTCGTTGACTGGATTGTGCGGACATACAAAAAGGAAGCATAAAGAGTAGTCCAAAAAGAGATTGTTTCAGGTTTTGCATGATGAATTTTTTAATAAATGATTTAGATAATGGATGTTTAGGTCATAATATTGGGACAAAAGAACTAAATTATTTGATGTAAAACCCATTTAACTAGACTTTAATCATTGGTTATTGGACAAAAGTTGTTGTAAAAAGAAAGAGACCGCTTCAAAATGTGTGTTTTGAAACAGTCTCTTTCTTTTTACATAATTCAACTCTTAATATGATTGTTGGCGTCCATCAAATACCTATAATTCTAAAGTTAAAGGAACGTTTAATAAGAATTTCGTTTCTTTTCGGACATTTATTTAAATCAAACGTTGGTAATATACGTTAGTTTTAAATGTTTTAACCATTAAAATTACTTTAGTCGCACAACTACTGGATTTAATTGCTTTAAGTTGGACAAAATGGATTATTGAAAATTTAATTCATAGCCATCTTCTATTTTTGTTAATTGTTTTTTTAGCTTTGTTCATAATAACGTTTTTGAAAACAATTAATAAAATCTTCTTATTTTTCTAATCACTAAAAACCTTTTCTCGATGAAAAAATTTGAACAAGTCATTCAAAAAGAATTTATGATGCGTAAGGATGGCATTGACGGCGCATTTAACATCGAAATGCCAGCCCTCGTTTCTGTCAAAGGTGAGCCATCGCTGATGATGCAAGTCATAAAAGTGACGCCTCCAGGGAGCAAACAAAACTTTTTTTACACGCAAGAGTATCCGAAAACTCAAATTGTCCTACATTTTACTGAGGGGAACATTCATGGCGACCTCACAGGTTTGACCAAAGACGATCAGCATGTGTCTGTGCCTTTAGTTGTCGCTCGAGACGGCGGTATTTACAGATTGTTTAGTCCCGATTATTGGGCATTCAATATTGGACCGAATGCTATTCAGGATCATAAAGAAGTGAGCCGTAAAAGTGTTGCCATTGAATTGTCGAATTATGGACCTTTGAAGTTGAAAGGCAATGACCTTTACAATGGTTATGATGATCTCTATTGTTCACTTGACGATAAAGATGCCTACATCAAACTGGATAAGCCTTTCGGCAATGATGGTGACTTGCACACTTATTTCGCTTCATTTTCCGATGAACAATACGACGGGCTCATCATTTTGCTCCGTTATTTGACGGCTAAATACAATATTCCACGTGCGTTTCTACCTGAATCGGTGCGCTTTGTCCCGACATCACAAGCTGTTACGTTCAAAGGCATTGTGACGCATGTCAATTACCGAAAAGACAAACACGACATTGGTCCTGCTTTCGATTGGGCAAGAGTTATCAAGGGTGTTACGGATGCCGTTTATACGCCTTTGGTTACCAGAAACATCGGTACACGTGGTTTAGATGACGATATTCGTGTTTTGACATCTGAAAGAGAACTGGATGGCAAAATATTTTATCGCAAACGGAAAACAGATTTTAAAGAAGGTGACGTTGAGCCTGATTTATAGTTTAAATTGGTAGTAAAATAAAAGTGACTGTTTCAATCATGTGTTTGAAACAGTCACTTTTATTTTGATTCAATTCCCTCGAAACACTGAGGGGTCTGAATGGCATGTGACTTATTTATCTAAAAAAAAAGGGGTTAGCAATGATAAATCTTTTGCTAACCCCAGTAAACCTTCGTTTACTTTCGCGTCGTTCTTCCGCCGCCTTTAATTTTGCATTGTGCTTCTTCGCTAAGGACAACAAGAGACTTGGCTGTTTCTGTTTTTAGTTCTTGTAATTTTACCATAATTGAGATGTTTTTAGAAATGAGAAAATTTTGAT
>JANMJN010000851.1:0-2242 GCA_031371355.1 Saprospiraceae bacterium | reverse complement strand
CTTGAAAAATGCTATTGAAATACCGCGCAACGAAGGTATTCCTTTCAATACTGCCTTTTTTGACAAGATAAACATCAATAGAAGTGCTGTTGAACGGCGTGCGGCAAGTTTGTCGGGTCGTCGAACGGTCAAAATAGAATGGCAAGCGGCTTGGTTGCTGAAAGCCATTAGCTGCATTGACTTGACAACTTTGGCGGGCGATGATACTAAAGGGAATGTTACGAGGCTGTGTGCCAAAGCTAAAATGCCTGTTCGTATGGACTTGTTGGAGGCAATGGGCATGGCGGATGCCAATATCCAAACAGGTGCGGTTTGTGTGTATCACAATTTAATTCCGTTTGCCAAAGAGGCATTGGAGGGTAGTAATATCCCCATTGCAGCCGTTTCAACAGGTTTTCCCGCCGGAAAAATTTCATTTGAAGAAAAAATTAGAGAAATAGAATTGTCCCTAGCGGCGGGTGCAACAGAAATTGATATTGTCATCAGCCGTGATTTGGTGCTTGAATCGAAATGGCAAGAACTGTATGACGAAGTGGCTGCGTGCCGCAAAGCGTGTGGCGATGCCCACATGAAAACGATTTTAGCCACAGGCGAAATTCCGACATATACAAAAGTGGCGAAAGCCAGCTGGATCAGCATGATGGCAGGTTCTGATTTTATAAAAACCAGTACAGGTAAAGAAAGCGTGAATGCCACCTTACCCGTTAGTTTGGTGATGATTCGAGCGATTCGGGCTTACCATGAATTGACGGGCTTTAAAGTCGGTTTCAAACCTGCGGGTGGCATTCAAAAAGCCAAACAAGCCCTCGATTGGCTCATATTGATAAAAGAAGAATTGGGCGACGAATGGATCTGTCCTGAACTGTTTCGGTTCGGTGCAAGTAGTTTACTCGGCGATATTGAAAGACAATTAGAACATTATGTAACTGGCAGATATTCAGCGGGTTATAGGCACCCAATGGCTTGATTCTATTACGAATTAACAATTACGATTTATTATGACAGTAAAAGAAATATATAACAGCATGGCATATGGTCCAGCTCCTGAAAGTGCCGCACAAGCCAATGAATTTCTTGAGGCACACGGCAGAACATTCCAATTGTTCATAGATGGCGAGTGGCGTGCGCCTGTGTCGAATGTGTATTTTGACACCTACAATCCGTCGAACAAACAAGCATTGGCAAAAATTGCGGAGGCAAATGAGCAAGACGTAAACGATGCAGTACAAGCCGCCAACAATGCCTTACCCGAATGGGTGGCTATCGGCGGGCATCAAAGAGCCAGATATTTGTATGCCCTTGCCCGCCAAATCCAAAAACACAGCCGTTTGTTTGCGGTCTTGGAAGCGATGGATAATGGCAAACCGATTCGTGAAACCAGAGATATTGACATCCCGTTGGTGGCGCGGCATTTTTATCACCATGCGGGTTGGGCGCAATTGATGGATACAGAAATGAAAGATTTCAAGGAAATTGGGGTCATTGGTCAAATTATTCCTTGGAATTTTCCTTTGCTCATGCTGTCTTGGAAAATTGCACCGGCTTTGGCGATGGGCAATACCGTTGTGCTGAAACCTGCTGAATTTACGCCTTTAACGGCTTTGCTTTTTGCTGAAATCTGTCAAAATGTCGGATTGCCCAAAGGCGTTGTGAATATCATAACAGGCGACGGCAAGACGGGTGCAGCCTTGGTCAATCATAAAGATGTTCAAAAAATAGCTTTTACAGGCTCAACGGAAGTCGGTAAAATCATTAGAAAAGCCATTGCGGGAACGGGTAAAAAAGTGTCGTTGGAGTTAGGCGGCAAATCACCTTTTATTGTTTTTGAAGATGCCGATTTAGACAGCGTTGTAGAAGGCGTCGTGGATGCGATTTGGTTCAATCAAGGGCAAGTGTGTTGCGCTGGCTCTCGATTATTGGTTCAAGAAAGCATTGCCGAAGAACTTTATAGAAAGTTGAGAAGCCGTATGGAGCAACTAAAAGTCGGTAATCCGCTTGATAAATGTATAGATATTGGGGCAATTGTCGCAAATGTGCAACTTAAAACCATTGAGGAATTGGTAAAACAAGGTGTTGCAGAGGGTTGTTCGCTTTGGCAACCTTCTTGGGCTTGCCCTACTGAGGGGTATTTCTATCCGCCTTCTTTGTTTACAAATGTTGCACCTTCATCAACCATTGCACAAGAGGAAATTTTCGGACCAGTCTTGGTTGCAATGAGTTTCAGAACGCATAAAGAAGCCGT
>JANMJN010000846.1:0-4972 GCA_031371355.1 Saprospiraceae bacterium | reverse complement strand
CCGGCTTCTTTGAACTCACCAAAAGGGGATTGAATCGGATTGAAATTTGGAAATTGGTTGAAAGTATTGTCGAGCGTAAACAAATTGAAACCGCCATTCAATGAGGCTTGCACATCGTTCATATTTTTTCCGTCTGCGTTCAGGGTCATCAGATTTTGCATTGTAGTCAACTTGCGGCTGTCGCTTTGCGCTCCGACAATATATAAACGAGGTGTTTTTTTACCATTCAAAATGTTCAAAGCTGCATCACCACCGTTTGTTACTGAGGGGACTTGGTGTAGAATCACAAAATCATAATCCGCCACATTGACCTTTAAATCGTTGACATAACCGACTGAAACAGTGTAGTTTTTGTTCAAAACAATACCTTCGGTAAGGGCAGCAAGGTCGGGATGTGGTGCATTTGCCAATATCAAAATTTTAGTCCTTGCGTCTAAAACTTCAATAAATATCTCTTTGACATTATTGACCGTTGTCACTTCGCCGCTGACGCTGGTGACGGCAATGCGAAAGCGCATAACACCTGCCTGCGAAGCATCGAGCGTCACTTCTTTCGTCGTAAAAAAATCATTATTATTAATAGCAATTGGAGTCGTGCTGACGACGGAAGGATTACCTGCGGCATCTAATCGCGCAACCGTTAGAGACGTATTTGAGCCTGCACAGTTTGCGGCTGCCACATCAATTTGGATATTGAATTTGTCGCCGAGATAAGCGATATTGTTGTGAAAAACACGTTTAACAATCAAATCTCGTTTGGGGGTTGTGTCGCCAAGCGCAATGGTGTAAACAGGTGCATTGAGTTTAGCGGCTGCATAAAGTGGATTTGAGCCTTCATTGTAGATACCATCGGATGCTATCACGAGCGCACCGAGGTTTTGATTTGAGTACAAATCATAGACATTTTTCACCAAATCAGATGCATTGGTCAATTTGTCTTTGAATTGAAAATCAATACCTTCCCGTACTTTTTCGCCAAAACTATAGGTTTTGACATCGTATTTGTCGCCCAAAGCGTTTTTTAAAGCCTCAAATTGGCTTTTATACTGAGGGGTGTCTTTGACGGCAATACCGATGGATTCGGAAACGTCTTGCGCCAAAACGACGACAGGTTTTTTGATTTCTGTTACCGATGATTTCAGAACAGGTGCGAGTAAAAGTACCGCAATAATCGTTGCGGTTAACCATCTCAAAGCGCCTAATATTTTGTTAAGCATGGGCGATTGCTCCTTGAAGGTCGAATCGCGCCAATATAAAGCTGCTGCAAACGCCAAGCCGAGCAAAGCGCAAAAAAGGATGTACCAAGTAGGATATTGAAAACTGAGCATATTTTTTTAGTCTTGAGTCGTGTGTTCCGAGTCGCTGTTTCATGGGAAACGTCTGCACCAAAGAACGTTTTTAGGACGGTTAGGTTGCAAAGTAAAGGAAAAACGCTGTGATTCGTTTAATTTCCACCAAACAGCTTAATGCTTTCAGCTTTATTATCACCAATTTTAATGCGCAGCAAATAAACCGCTTTTGGCAAATTGGGTACTTTCAGTTCTTGATAGACACCACTAAATGCGGCTACAGTTTGTGAAGAAATCAAACGACCCGCCACATCAAACAAATCATAGACCACATCGGCATTCGGAATATCGGTAAAGGTGATGCCAATAAAATTGGTAAAAGGACTTGGAAAAACCTTGTTTATTGCCAAAGGTAAGTCTTTATTACGTTTGACGACAAAAGGCGTTGTTCTAAAATCAAGACTGTAATTAGCAGATGCATTGCTATTGACTGAACGTACGCGGAAATAATACAAGTCAAACGGTGTGCCTAAGACAGTGGCAGTGTATTCCTGCAATTCCTCCGTTGAGCCACCTAAAGCAATTTTAGAGGCATCTACTTTGCGCCAATCACGTCCGTTGGCAGACATTTCAAGGTCAAAATATTGCGCAAAGTATTCAGGCTGTGTTTGAAATTTAATGTCAATACCGTTACCAGCTTTGTTGAATGTACCTGATTGCGCAATAACAGCCGTTTCATTTTTACCTTCATAACGTGTGATGACAACATCATCAATCGCAAAGCCTGCACCAGGGGCAAATGTGCCTGCCTTGAATACAAAGCGGAAAGCGACATTTGAGTTGCCTGATAAATTACTGATATTGAGTTTGAAGCGCGTCCAATCGTCTGCCGTTCCTGAAATCATGGATTCGCCGATATTGAAAGCCCCGTCAGTTACTGAAGTGTTTAAATAATTGTACCAATTAGGGTCAGCTTTAGAGCCTAAAGTGCGCCATGTCAATCCTTTATCGAGTGAATATTCAACTTGCAAACCATCACGCCCGAGTTGTGCATCAAAATTTGCCCAAAAGCTGAATTGATAAATGCCCGTTTGGGTCATATCATAATTCGGCAAATGCAAATAAGCAAGTGTCCCTTTTTGGTAAGTCTGTGCCGTTGGGTCTAAAACGTAGGCAAATTGCCCACTGTGCGTCCCATCTTTGCCAAAAACACCTGATTTACCGCGTACAAATTTTGAACCTGATGCGCTCCATGCACCGAAATGTGTATCCCAATTCGCAACATCAAAACTACCTGCGTACCCCGTTGTCGTCGTCTTATAAGGCGTTGGTAAATTGGGCAAAATCTGAATTTTGCCATTTGTTACTAATGTATTGTTGTTATTAATGGTCAAACTGACGTCAAAAGTACCGACCTGTTTGTATGACTTTTTTGTATTTTCAAGCGTATCGGTTGTTCCATCATTGAATTTCCAAAGGTAATTACCTGCCGCAGTCGATGTTTCACCTTTGAATGGAACGGGCACATCGAGGTAAGAGACTTGTGGATATTCCATCGCTGCACTCGCTTTGCCGAAAACGTTTGTCGTCCACATGCCGCGTCCGTAAGTGCCTGCCAAAACCATTTTGTCTGATTCCCGATATTGCAACATATCGGTTCTGACGATTGGGATGCCACGACCGGGCGTTGGTGGAATCCAAGTTGTTGTAGCACCATTCAGTAATTCGGTTGACCAAACACCTGCATCTGTCGCAATCATCGCTTGTGTTGGGTCATTTGGATTGAAAATACCCCAACGGACAGGCATATCTGGTAGATTGCCATCACAAACTGTCCATGTTGTACCGCCATCTTTTGTTTCTTGAATTTGATTGACACCATAACTACTGATGCACACGAGGATATGATTGGAATTGCCTTTTTCGACTTCAATACTGCTGATATAACCTGAAAAAGAACCTATTCGAGAAACATTATTAAGAGTTGTTCCCACATTTGCACTGTCAATCATATAGAGGCTTCCTGTGCGCGTACCTGCATAAAGCCTATTGGGTATATTTTTATCCACATAATATTGTGAAACATTACCCGTCAAGGTTACACCCGATACATCTACTGTCTGCGGTGTTTCAGTCGTGGTTACTTTCCAACGCCATAGGTCGCCAGCAGTCGTTTGAGCATATAATATGTTAGATTTATCATCATAGTCAGCGGGGCAATAAAAACCACCATTTGAAGACCTTCCGCCACCAAAACTGACACCACCATTCGTCGAAAGTCCCCAATTACCGCCTTGGCTTGATGCTATTTGAATATTTGGATTGTCTTGGTCAATGAAACAATAAAAACCATCACCACCTAAGACAGACCGACCATTGCCTACACTTTTCGAACCAGAGACCAAAATGGAGTTATTGTCCTGCGCCCCAGCGAGGAAATGAGTCGAACCTGAATCAGGATGCATGGCACAGGCATAAAACTGAGTTGTTGTGAAGCCGTTGTTTAATTCTTTGATTGCCTGTTTACTTGCCGCATTTGTCACACGGAATACACCACCATCATTGCCGATATACAATACTGAGGGGTTCAAAGGATCAAAATGCAAAGCGTGTTGGTCAACATGTGCGTAAGGAAAACTGCTTGGGCAATAACCACCTGTCATTTGTTGCCAACTGACACCTCCATCAGGACTACGCCATTGCTCGATGCCGCCGACCCAGACCATCGTTTCGTTGAGTGGGTCAACTGCAATTGTTAGATCATACCAAGCCTGTCCACTTGTAAATTCGCCGCCACCGCCGCAACCTCTTGGCGGTGTTGTACCTTGCGACCATGTTGCACCACCATTTGAGGAACGGTAAATGGGCGAACCTCCACTATTTGCCAAAGCACCAACGATATATACAACCTCTGGATTACTCGGCGCACAGGCAATCTGCACACGGTTCAAAGTTGTCGGAAAACCCGTACCCCCAGCCATTGACGTAAAAGTACCTGCTTCGCCAAAAGATTTTGATACTTGCGCACCGCTCTGAGTCGCTGCATAAATGCGCCCATCAGAACCGCGCGCCATATCCCAAATTTTGCCACCTAAAACAATTTTCCAAGTTGCACCGCCATCTTTACTTTTGAAAACACCCGTAAAAGTCGATGCAAACACGTAACCGCTATCGGGTGTCACAATGATTTTGGTCACATATTGATAGCTGGCTGAACGCGGTATCGTTGTAGCGGGCAATAAATTCCAAGTTTTACCGCCATCTATTGATTTATAAATACCAACGCCCAATGTGCCACCTTGACCAGGAACAAAAGCCGCCGCCCCATCCGTATCTCCTGTACCCACATACATAACTTGTGGGTTTTTAGGGTCTTGTGTAATACTACTAATCGTAATATTATCAAGCCAATCATAAACTTTTTCCCATTTGGCAACACCTGTAACGTCTGTCACTTTGTAAAGACCGCCCGTAACGCCGCCAGCAAAAACAGTATTACCTGTTTTATCATTCAAATCAACTTGAATCGCACGCGTCCGTCCGCCCACATTGTTTGGTCCTCTTTCCGTCCATTTTACGTTAGGGATTCCCACCACTTTACGGGCAGATTTCTGGAGTCTAACCTTTTGTTCCGTTTGTAAACGAGCCGCTTCCATTGCCTTTCCCAAATCTTGAGCCTGATT
>JANMJN010000781.1:0-2675 GCA_031371355.1 Saprospiraceae bacterium | reverse complement strand
TACCAACGAAGTGTTCCATGCCGAAAAAACGCAACTCAGATATCTTCATTGAACCTTTAACATCTGCCATAAATGACTGAACACTTGGGCTGAAACCGAAATATAAAACTAATCCAATAAGCAATTGCAAATGCAATGAAGACATAAAAAAGGTATTCACTTTTTTATCAGAAACCATCCACTTACGCCCCGATGTGAACCCTTCATAGTTTTTATATATGGCATAAACAGCTAAAATCAAAACAACCCAACGCAACCATGAGTGTGTAATCAGTAAAAAATTATACATTGATAATCAATTTTATGTGAAGAAAACTTCTTTCATTGGGGCGAAAATAAGACGAGGATTTTATATTTTTACGTTTAGTTTGTCATTTATAATTTTATTATTTCAATGAATCGTAAAAATTCAAAATTTTGTATCCCAAACGAAATGATATTTATACAAACATTTAACCCTATTTCATCGTTTGAAATCTAAATTTGTGCATTATTGAAACACTTTAATAATAAACCTATTCACTTTCCAATTAACATGACTCATATACATCGCTTTTACAGTTTCCTTTTGCTTTTCTCTTTTTTCTCAATTTCGATGACTGCCCAATATGCTCCCATACGCGAAATGCGAGGTGTATGGGTCGCCACTGTTTTGAACATTGACTACCCCTCAGTAAATACGACTGACGATAATGCTTTGAAAGCAGATTGGATAAGGCTCATTGACAAACATAAAGCAATGGGTATCAATGCTTTATTTGTACAAATCAGACCAATGGCTGATGCATTTTATAGATCAAATTTAGTGCCTTGGTCTATTTTTCTGTCTGGACAAGCAGGCGTTTCACCCAATAATGGTTTTGACCCCCTGACTTTTATGATACGCGCTGCACATGAACGGGGTATGGAATTTCACGCATGGATGAATCCATATCGCGCTTCGATGGACAACCCAACGGTAGCGAGTTTTGCTGAAAATCATGTGTTGCGGGCGCATCCAGATTGGTGCATTTTTTACAATAAACGCTATTTGATGAATCCGGGTTTGCCTATCGTTCGGGCGCATATTGTAGATGTGGTCTCTGAAATTGTCAGAAATTACGATATTGATGCCATTCATTTTGATGATTATTTTTATCCATATAAAAATGGTTCAGAAGCCTTAAACGACTTTGCCACATATCAAACGTATAAAGGTCCATTTACAAATATAGAGGACTGGCGACGCAACAACGTTGATTTATTGATATATAATTTATCTAAAGCTATAAAACAGATAAAACCACGTGTACAGTTTGGTATCAGCCCTTTTGGTGTTTGGCGTAACGGCTATAAAGACCCCGAAGGTTCTGACACAAGAGCGGGTCTAACCTGTTATGATGATCTGTATGCCGATGTGCGCAAATGGCTTCGCGAGGGCTGGATTGACTATGTTGTTCCACAAGTTTATTGGACAATGGGATTCCAAATCGCTGAACATGAGCGTATTGTGCGTTGGTGGGCGGCAAACTCGGCAGGAAAACCCGTTTATATTGGGCATGGCGCATATCGTGTTGGGGAGCCTACTAATCGTGAGCAAAATTGGAGCGACCCTTCCGAAATTCCGCGTCAAATTAAGTTGTCGCGCTCTGTAAAAAATGTACAAGGTTCTGTTTATTTCAGCTCTAAATCTTTGATTAGCAACAAATTAGGCATTGGTGACAGCTTAAGATTCAACTATTATCGTTATACAGCTTTAACACCTGAAGTTATCAAAGATGTTAGTTTATTAGCTTGCGAGCCGCCTGAAATCCGAGCGATGACATCTGAACCAAACGGACGTGTATTGCTGAAATGGAAGCCAAGTATGTTGGCAACAAGGAATATCCCATTTCAATACATCATTTATCGTTTCCCATGGGGGCAAGTAGATTTTTCCAATGGACAAAACATCATTGCTATCATACCAAACGACCCAAATTTGAAAAATGAATTAACCTTTTTTGATATTAAAGGCAATGATACTAACCTCTACGCAGTGGCTACATCAGATTGTTTCACATATGAAAAGCCTAATGACGTGGTCGTAAAGCCCACCAAACCATCCGTTCCTCCGACAAAGAAAAAGAAGAGAACGCCCTGGTGGAAAGGTTTTTGGCGGCGCGTATTTGGCAAATGATTTAAATTTTGAATTTGAAAGTACCCCCTCAGTAAAATCGTCGTCACTATGACAACAGTTGATAAAAAATCAATTTGATTTGTAAATATTCTGACTTTTCGGTTTACATTTGCACTCGAATTGGGAAACATTGGTCTCGTAGTACAACGGATAGTATGGAAGTTTCCGAAGCTTTTGATACAGGTTCGATTCCTGTCGGGACCACAAAACAATTCATAAAGCATTGTAAGTCATGGGCTTATGATGCTTTTTTTATGCAGAGGTTAAAAAACAGGGTTAATACCGAGGGTTTCTAAGGTTTAATTGTTTCTTCTCCATAACGAATTGTAAATTTGCATTTCACTAAAAAATAGAAAAAAATGACAACAATAGAAAATACAAAAGACTTGATACTGAGGGGTATGCCCGATACCGCACGCGTCTGGATTTATCAATCAACGCGACCTTTTAACGATACAGAAACCATTGTTTTGACCAGCCAAATCAATGGTTTTGTTGGCGAATGGACTGCACATCG
>JANMJN010000760.1:0-1575 GCA_031371355.1 Saprospiraceae bacterium | reverse complement strand
GGACGCAATTGCACAGCAATTTGATAGATGGCGAAGGCAAACGCAATGCTTATTGGCAAGCATGTATAGATAAAAGCGGCACAATACACATCTCATGGGTGTGGCGTGAAAATCCTGATGTGGCAAGTAATCACGATATGTGTTATGCCCGTTCAAAAGACGGTGGATTGACTTGGACACAATCAACAGGCGCACCATACGCCTTACCCATAACGGCTCAAAATGCCGAATATGCTTGTAAAATCGAACAAAAAAGCGAATTAATCAACCAAACTTCGATGTTTGCGGATGCAGAAGGCAATCCGTATATCGCCACGTATTGGCGAGAAAAAGAAAATACCTCCCCTTCCCGCGAAGTCGGGATACCAGCACAGTATCACCTTGTTTTTTGGAGTAAAAATGGTTGGCAAACACAGAATTTAGGTTTCCGAAAAACACCTTTTAGCCTTAGTGGAGGAGGTACAAAACGGATTCCGATTTCAAGACCGCAAATAGTCGTTCAACAAAAAGGCAATGAAACATCAGCATTCATGTTGTTCAGAGATGCTGAACGAGGCGACAAGGCTTCCATCGCTATTTGCAAAAACATCTTAAAACCCTATTGGCAAATCGAAGACATCAGTACCGAATCTGTCGGCTCATGGGAACCGACCTATGATACAGAATTGTGGAAAAACAAAGGCAAACTGCATATTTTTATAGAAAAAGTAGAGCAAATTGATGGAGAAGGGCAGGGACGTGTACCGCCGCAGATGGTGCGGGTGTTGGAGATTAAAAAATTGAAAAAATGACTTTAGAGTGATTTACCGCGTAAAAAGTTGTGTCGCAGTAATCTCAAAATCAGGTATGGCGGATGCGGCGCTACATAGTTTTTGATTTTTACAAATCTCAACTTTATCAGTAGCCGTATAAACATAGACCGTTTCAATATCGGGGAAGATATGCCAAACGACTTGGACACCTGCATTGAAATATTCTTCGAGTTTTTTATTGACTCGATTGATATTATCAGAACCAGAAATGACTTCTGCCACCCAAATAGGCGTTTGCATATTGGCATTACTCATGATTTTAGATTGAGCGGCTGTAAAAATAGAAGCATCAGGTCTTCTCAATTGTTGTGCAGAAGTTTTGACATCTTTTTCAAAGAAAATACAGCCCCCCTCAGTAAAAAAAGAAGTTCTGATAAATAATCGTAGTAGATTATTCTCAATAAAAGCTTGGTCTTGATTCATCGTTTTGGTTTTCTCAATTACGCCATTGTTAAACTCGTACTTGTAGCCGTCCTCCGTTTTCGCATAGCGTTTGAGGAAATGCGTGAGTGTAACCAAGCGCGGTTTAGCGGTTTGTAATATTGGATATAATGTTGCGGTCATTGACTTGTATTTTTTACAAAACTGAAAGAAAATACTCTAAGCAGCCATAAGTTTCATTTGTTGCCGAGCCATGTAAAGGTCATATCCAGATTGGACTCGCATCCAATAATCAGCACTAATCCCTAAAAACATTTCAAGTTTAATAGCTAAAATAGCACTGACGTGTCTTTTCTGCTTAAATAAATCGCTTAAATGACTT
>JANMJN010000219.1:0-2760 GCA_031371355.1 Saprospiraceae bacterium | reverse complement strand
AATTAAGATTTTAATAGATTAATTCCCTTGATTAAGAGGAGATATGCCACCACTCGGTTGGATAACCATATATAAAGGAAGATTATTCATCCATCTGATATCTTGTCCTAAATCGCCAGGATTTAGCCCTCCACCTAGTGGTTCGGTTTGCAACTAACTAAATAGTTGTTAACTTTGAGAAAAAACTGAGACATGCCCACACCGACAAGTCAGAGAATCGCCTTAAGTGAACTCGAAAGAACACTTTTAGTCAAAATAAGCCGCGCTCACACGTCGAGTATACGTGAAGTAGAACGGAGTTCGATGATACTCACCATGTCGGAAGGACTTGGGAACAAGCCTGCGGCAGCAAAAACAGATTTTAGTATCTATCAATATAGGTTATGGCGCGCAAGATGGCTAAGTTTTAGTTCAAAATTTGCCCGCATTGTATCAGAAACGGAGCCGAAAAAGCTGTCCTATGAACTGGAAAAATGTATTCGGTTATGTCTATCTGATTTACCACGACCAGGTTCACCGTGTACATTCACTTCAGAACAATACTGTCGAATAATCGCCATTTCCTTAGAAGCACCCGCATTAAGTAATCGTCCAATAAGCGAATGGACACCGCGAGAAATTGCAGATGAATCCATCAAACGGGGCATCGTACCGAGTATCAGCAAATCGCAGGTTCGGTCTTTTTTAAAAGGAAAACGCCCTAAAACCGCACCAAACGGAGGGTTGGCTGAACCCGAAGTGTAGTCAGGAAGAATTGGCGGTCGGTTGTAAAAAGATATGTGAAGCCTACCTAAGTGCGCCTGAAAAATGGGCAAAAGAGGGTATCAAAACATTTAGTGTGGATGAAAAAACAGGGATTCAAGCCTTAGAACGTGCCGCACCAGATTTGCCAATGAAAGAAGGACATGCTCGCAAACAAGAATATGAGTATATCAGACACGGAACTCAATGCCTTATAGCCAATTGGGATGTGGTAAATGGCGGTATTGTGAACCCAAGAATTAAGGAAACAAGAACGGAACAAGATTTTTGCGAACACATTCAGAAAACAATCGAAGAACATAAGGGTGTGACTCAATTCTGTTTTATTGCAGATAATCTCAACACTCATCAGTCGGAATCTCTTGTCAGATTGGTGGCTCAAACAATAAAAGAGAAAACGAATGAACTTATCGAACTCGGCGAAAAAGGGAAAAGGGGGATTCTTAAAAGCATGAAATCAAGAGCCAAATTTTTAACAGATTTAACACACCCCGTTCATTTTATCTATACACCAAAACATTGCTCTTGGCTTAACCAAATAGAGATGTGGTTTGGTGTTTTTGATAGAAAACTACTTAAAAGAGGCAATTTTAAGTCAAAACAAGACCTCAAAGAACAAATTGAAAAGTTTATACTTTATTATAATGAAACGATGGCGAAGCCTTTCAAGTGGACTTTTAAAGGGCAGCCACTTAAAACTTGAACTGTTTAGTTATTTATAAATTTAACCACTAGCGCCATGCTTTTAAGAAAAATAAATCTTTGATGAGTATCTAAATCAACAACTACCAACGCTGTATCACCACTTTTCTAAGACTATAATTATCCACTTTTAGAAAATAAACTCCTTCGTGTATATCACCCACATCAAGTGTTATACTGTTCTTATTTGCACTTTCAATAGACTTTATCGCTTGACCAAGCGTGTTAAAAAGCGTGATTTTACTGAGGGGATCATTTTTGGAAACAATCGTCAAAATATTATTCGTTGGGTTTGGAAAAATGCTCAATAACCCACCATCAGCCAAGTCGTGAGTTGCTGTTAATACATTTATAGCATTAAACGTGGGCAATAAATAGCGAAATGCCCCTGTGCCATTTGGATAACGCGCCCAAGTGGTGTCCTTTTTTTGCTTCGGAAAAGTGACAGAATCAATAACAACATTAGCCGCATTGGTCAATATCACCGCTTCGCCGTTGTTCGATAGTTTAAAATTGGTGTGAGGTTGCACATCGGTTGTGTTTGTCGAATCATCGTCGCACCAAACGATGAGATAGCCGTTGGCAGGTATGATGGCATTGGAAGAGAAAGTGTGTTTTTGTGAAAATGTCTTATCGTCGCTGATGTACGCACCTGCCAAACTGATGGCTTGATTTGTTTTGTTATACAACTCTATCCAGTCCGCATAATCGCCTTTTGGATTATTAATTGTTTTAGTATTGTCCGCCATAATTTCATTGATAGCGACATCGCCCGCATTGAGGGTAGTTGAAACCGTGACGTTGATTTTATGAAATTCATGTTCCGCCCGAACTGGCGAAAAAATACCCGCCAAATCATTTTCTGCATAAATATAATACTCAATGACAGCCGATTGTGCTTTGATGGTTGCCCCAAAAACATTGTCATTAGCAGCACCATCGCCGTTTAAACCATTGTCGAGCATCGGTATTTTTTGAAAAATGGCTGAATTGCGGTACCGATAACCGATGTAAACCGCATTTGAACCTGTTATTTTAGTTGTTATTTGAATATTGTCATTCAAACGAGGTGTTGCAGGTGCTGTTTTTAGCTCTGATACTGAGGGGGGTATTCTTTGAAATTCTGGAACAGATTCCTTTAAATATTTCACCCGCCCGTCCATCATGCTCACGAGACCGGTAAAACTGGCGAGGCTTGGAATCGATCCATTATTATTTTGAGCAATAAACAAATTCCGACGAAAAGCATCGTAGGTTGTAAACTTGTTGACATCGCGTTGTACCTCTGCATCAATC
>JANMJN010000662.1:0-3876 GCA_031371355.1 Saprospiraceae bacterium | reverse complement strand
TTGCTCATCTTTTGGTATCAATTGACTGACCGTGACCATGACTTTTCCCCCATTAGCTCTGGCAGCCTGGGCGGATTGTAAGTTTTCAGTCCAAGTGGAAGCATTGCGAAAATAAATATTACCTTCTTCATCCGCATAAGGGGCATTGATTAGGGTTATTTCAATTTTAGGTAAATGATACAACAAGGCATCGCCGTCAACTTCAATGAATTGATTTTTCGGATTTTTAGTTAAAGCTGAGCCTTCACCCACACGAGGATCGAGAAAGGTTCCCAGCCCAACTTTACTGCGTCGGTGGGTTTCCCCCCGTGCTTGCTCTTCTAACAAAAATGTCATAACACCCTGTGGTAAAGTATGCAACTCCAATTGATTGTTTTCAGCCAGATGGAGTTGTGCTTTACAGGTTTCCATGTGTCCTGCAATATAGCATGCCATTAAGCCAGGCAAGCCAATCTCCTCGATGGTTCCAGGCACTTTACCGCGCCCCCCTTGGGCACCCACGTTAATCCAAGTGAGTTGACGTGGATGACCTGTTTTTTGAAAGACTTCTCGGATAGCCCAAAAAAACACGGAACAACGGGCATTGCCACCCAATCCGTTGGAAAATACGGTTGCACCGTCCTGAATCAATTGTGCTGCTTGACGGGCACTGATAAATTTAGATGACTGACCTATGGGTTTATAATCCAGATCTTTTTTAGACCAAGTAAGCCGCCAACGAACGACGTGCCACAATAAGCGTAAATATTCAAATAAAGTCATGATCTTTTGTTTTAGTACGTGTGAAAAATGCTCCATTTGCCTTAATACCACTATGTGCCATTGCCCATGAATACCTTTTCAAATCGAGATACTACCCTCCCGAAATGTTGTTGTACCAATCATGGCATTGATGAGATAGGGAATGCCTTTGTCCATACTGTCTATCGCATGGCTCACTGCTTGTTCAAAAGCTTTTAAGGTATCCACACGCTCACCCGCTGCACCGTAGCCAATTGCAACTTGGTGGTAATCCGTTCGAGGTAATCGGACAGCCGTGTCAGTACCAAGTAGGTGAATTTGATCCCGAGCAATCTGTTCCCATGAACCGTTATTGCCTACGATACCGCATACTTTCAGTCCGTTTTTGGCAAAAGTTTCGAACTCCGCTAAACTGTATGCTGCACTGCCATCACCGTAGATAATCCAGATGTAATCATCTGGCAAACAGGCAGCGGCACCTAAGGCAAACCCACCACCCACACCCAAAGTGCCGAATACACCAGGGTCTAACCAACCTAATGGTTTTCGTGGATGCAGTGTATAGGCGGCGGTGGCAGCGAAATCGCCACCATCTACAATCAAAACAGCGTTTTCAGGCAATACCTTTTCTAAATGACGAAATAACGCCAATGGATTAATGCCCTTTACGTGTTCGCTTGCCATTTGTGCTATTTCCAATTCCCGAACATTGTCGCGATCGTGTAGTGTGTTTTTCCATGAATCCCAGGTAGGTTGAACCGTTGTTTTGTTTGATAGTTGAAGCAAAAAAGTGCCTGGGTCAGCGCAGATGGCGCGTGTTGGGCGTATGATTTTTCGCAGTTCCGTGTGGCTGCGGTTTACGGCTATCCTGCAAGCATGACGGTTGAGGCTTCGACCGTAGTCGAGTCGAAAATCGCAAGGCACGCCTGCCAGAAGAATAAAGTCAGCCTCTCGCAATGCTTCCTTCCGCTTGTGATGGTACTGAAGGCTGTGGTGCCAGCCCAAAAGTCCGCGTGCCATGCCGCTGAGGAAAACGGGAACACCCAATTTTGCCACAGCTTGTGCCAATTCTTGCGCCAGTTGGGGTTGTAACATCGCGCCACTGCTCAGCAACAACACTGGGCGTTTAGATTTGTGCAGGGCTGCCACCACTGCTTCTATATCATTATTTGAATGTTGAGGGATTTGAAGTTCGATAACATTTATGTTAGGGTTGACACTTTCCACACCTGCGAACAAGCGTTTGACGTGGAAATTGATGTACCATTGTCGTGTTTTTTCCACCCAACCTACCGCTTTTTTTTGTTTCTGACCGTACCAATCTCGTACAGTCGCTTCTGGATAAAGCAGATCAACAGGACATTCCAAAAAGACTGGACCAGGTACGCCGTTTTGCGCTGTTTGCAAAGCGTGAACCAATTTTGATGTCAATTCACGGACACGATTTGCCTGACCTTGATATTTTACGGCTGATGCTAAGAGTGACAACTGGTCTATGTCTTGCAAAGCGCCCCGTTTTCGGAGCAAGGTAGCCGTGGCTCCGCCCAACAACACGACGGGCGATTGGGCTAACTGTGCATTTTTGATGGCTGTAATAGCATTGGTGACACCTGGTCCCGCAGTAACAGCTGCCACGCCAGGAATCCCCTTTAGTCGTGCTATGGCATCTGCAGCAAAGACAGCCGTGGCTTCGTGTCGCACGTCCCATATGCGTATGCCCGCACGTTCGGATTCCACATAGATAGGTCCAATGTGTCCACCACAAAGTGTAAACAAGTGCTGAATACCATTAGCTATTAAAGTATTTGCGATCAGTTCTCCTCCGTTCATTAGATGTTATGTTTTTTTGTGCTTCTTATCTTTTTCTTTAGTAAATGAACCCGATACTTACAAAAGTAACTCGAATAAATTAGTACTAAAATGACACCAGACAACACACGATATGACACAAATCAATAATGAAAATGGAGGCAGATTCTTCCGAATAATTGCAATAAAGAAGGCAGATTGAACTGTAACCTTCCATATAAAAGTCTAAAAAAGGGGTAGGGTAGGAGAAGAGAAATATTGATCCTAATTTTTCACAATCGTAAAACTATTTTTTCCTTTTTGCAGTAAGTTTTTACTCGTCAAAACAATGCGTTGTACTTGAAAACCATCCCATTTTGTTTTAAAACTGCTGTATTCCATGCCTTCGGTTGATGGAAATTCCGTTGAGGCTGTCCATATTGAGGGGTCATACTCGATTGTAAAAACAGCTTTTTTAGGTGTTTCTAAAACGATTTTGCCCGCTTTTGAAACATCCGTTTTACAAATTGTCATAAAAATCTGTTGCAGGGAAGTAGGTTTTTGATTTAAAATGAAATCATCTGTAATCTCTACTTTATTGGCAGCTCTATTCAGTTTTACAAGCCGATTCCATGATGAGATACCTGCTTCTTTGGCGTAGGCAGGCGCAATATCCATTGATAGAGAAGCCTCTTTTTCATTAATGGTGCTTTTTACGTTTTTAGCTTCATACTCTCGCCCAGCCAACTGCCCCACACCGTTTATGATAGGCAAATTATGGTATTGCGATTGCGTAAACCACAGTTCATAACGTTTCGATGAAAAAGTTCGCGCCGTGTAATTGCCCCTACCAGCATCAATAATGACGGGTTCGCCATTTGAATACAGTAAAAAATCACCAACATCATTGTGATTATGGCTTTCAGCGTTGTGCCCGCCGTGAGTTGCCAAATAAAAACCATTGCTTGAACGAGCCGTTAAAACTTGAATATCGCCTATCCACGCCTCTTTAAGTGGCACATAAGGTGTTTGGTTTTTATTTAAATCATTGACAGTCAGGAAGTTCTGAATTTTTCGAGGACGTTGATAGCCGCTAAAAGTAAGTGACGATTCTGGAAATTTTTTAAAAGCCCATTGCCCCATGCCGACCATAGTATTGTCTTTTAATGCTTTACCAAAACGATATAGCATCAAACCATCAGGACGTAATTTTGGGTCAGCATCCGCAAAATTGACGAAATAGTGTCCATCAATATGCGTTTTATAAATATAAGAAGCCATTTTTTGTATCAAAGGCTCATTGTAAATATCCACTTTGCCTTTCGTAGCACCTTGCAATAATTCAAG
>JANMJN010000611.1:0-2519 GCA_031371355.1 Saprospiraceae bacterium | reverse complement strand
ACTCATGGTGCGCCCTGCACATTTTGGATTTAACGCAGAGACAGCGGCTAACAATGCTTTTCAGATCAATGACACCTCGTTGTCAGTTGCTCAAATACAGCAAAAAGCCATTGCAGAATTTGATAATTTTGTCGCTATACTGAGGGGGCGTGCAGTCAATGTTGTCGTAGCAAATGACGATGCCTCCCCTGTAAAAACCGATGCTGTATTTCCAAATAATTGGATAACAAGTCATGGCGATGGGACGATGATTTTGTATCCAATGTATGCGCCTTCACGGCGTTTAGAACGTGCTGAAAACGTGATAAAACAGCTTGAAACGCAATTTATAGTCAAAAAACGTTTGCATTTAGAGCATTACGAAGAGGTGGAAACGTTTCTCGAAGGGACAGGTTCGATGATACTTGACCGAGTGAATGAGATTTGTTATGCTTGTTTAAGCCCTCGCACCGATTTATCTCTTTTGGACGAATGGTGTGAAATAATGCAACACAAACGAGTGGCGTTTCATGCTGTTGACCACGATGGACAAGACATTTATCACACCAATGTTATGATGGCATTAGGTGAAACATTTGTGGTAATTTGCTTGGAAACAGTGCGTGATGAAGCCGAAAAACTCAATCTGATCAAGCATTTTGAAATGACAAAGAAAGATATCATCGAGATTTCACTCGACCAAATGATGTTGTTTGCAGGCAATATGTTGCAAGTACGGAATGACTTTGATGAGACCTTTCTCGTTATGTCAAAACAAGCATATGATTCATTGAACGCTTCGCAAATTACGCATATTCAAAGGCATACTGAAATAATTTATGCTGATATTAAGACTATTGAAACCTATGGTGGTGGTTCGGCAAGGTGTATGATGGCAGAAATCTTTTTTGATAAAAAAGATAATTTTTAAGCACTATTTTCAAGAGATTTAGGGAGTCTTTCAAAATTTCCTAAATCAGGCATTCAACTATACCCTCAGAAAATACTGAATGCCATAACTGAGTATAAGAAGTATGGAATAAATAAAATATAAAGTGACATTTGTATAATCTTGAAATTCAATTTGATATCGCCTTTTTAAAAAAACGATAATCAATATCTTTTCTAATAAAAAACCTATAACCAATGCCCAAGCGACCCCCTCTCCGAAAAATCGGGATGCGAGCACAGTATCCAACGGTTTAATCAACAAAAAACACAAAACAACGATGACAAGGGTTTCGATTATTGAAATCCAAAGCATCGTTTTGGTTTCTTTTAAGGCTAATAGTATCGCTTGTGGGAATAAAGCACGGCTTGTCAGTAAAAGTAAAAAGACGCAGAATACGTTGGCACTGTCTGCAAAAGAAGGATTGAAAACAATAGGAAAAAGCATTTTAGCCGTCAACATCAATATGATAGATGTTGGAAAAAGGATATGCCACAGCCTTTCCGATTTTTTTTTCAAAATGGCAAAACCGCTTACTTCGTCTCTTGCTATCACAGGAATCATACTGTTTGATAAACCCGTAGCGAGAGCGAGAGCAAGCGGAAATTCTCTTGCGCCGTACCGAAAGACAGCAAAACTATATGTGTCGCCGTTGTGGAACCAATTGACAATCCAACTGGTAAAGGAAGTCACAAAGCCATTCAGAAAGGAGTAAGCCATAAGTGGCAAAGCCAAAAGGAGAAATGAACGGATGATGTTGAACGAAACGATAGGGCTCTTATTCTTATGTAAAATATGGATTATCAACCAGATATAGCGGATAGCCGCCACTGCAATCATGCCGTAAAAACTCCAGACAAAAGGTTTGCCCAACCATAAAGGAAGGACTATAACGAAGGGCAAAAATATATTTGAAACAACGGAATAGACGATGATACTGAGGGGTCTGTTTTCTATTGTCCAAAGACTTTCGAGTAGGAAAGGCGGGAAGTTGAGGACTAAATAAAGGGCATACAGCTCGAAGTAAGGCAAGTCCGTTTTCTCTGTAAAAAATAGAGTAATGGGGTATTTGAATAAATACAGTATGATAAAAAGAATTATACTTAACCCATTGAAGATGAGGAAAATATTGAAAACAATTTTAGGCTTTTCAGTGTCTGAATGAGCAGGAATAAAAGTTAAAGATGTTTGAATAAGGGCATTGAGCCAAAAGTAACTCAATGTTGTTCCTATAAAAAGTAGGGTTTCATACACACCAATATCGCCTGTTGTTAATCCGCTTTTGGCGAGCAAAATGGAAATGAGAACAAGGCTTGCTTGTCTCAAAATCTGATTGAATTGAACGGCGGTGGTGGTGTTTATCATGGTTATTTTGTCAATAAATCAGTGGACTTCATAATTTAATATATCAAGCGATTGATTGCCGCTACAAAAAATAAGATCTAAGATGCTTAGATGCGGTATAAAGCCGTTTCTGTCTTCAAATACTTGTGCATCTGTTTTGGCAAAAAAATACAAGCAACTAAACGTAGCTAATTTAAGCAGCAAGAAGGCCATAAATTGTTCATTGAAAATAAATTTCAATAAGAAA
>JANMJN010000588.1:0-2612 GCA_031371355.1 Saprospiraceae bacterium | reverse complement strand
CTTCAAAATAAGACCCAAAACGAGGAAAACGAAAATAGCCATCGTCGTATAAACCGTTCCCATCAATTTCGCAAGAGAAAACAGCGCACCAACGCCAAATTTGCCAACCGTATAAGCCATACCACCAAATGCACCGATAGGGGCGAGGTACATGACGACATGCAGTGCTTTGAATACATATTTCGAGATTTTACTGAGGGGGTCTAAAATCACTTTCTTTCCCTTGTATTTACTCAAAAAACTGCCCAAAATGAGGGAAAACAACAATACTTGCAGCGTCAAATTATCTTTGAAAAACTGCCACCAACTGAATGATTTAGCACCTGTGACAAATTTAGTTACGTCTGCTCCTGCTGATTTTGTAGTGACAACACCGGAACCAGGTTGGATAATAAAAGCGACCATAATGCCGACTATGAGTGCTAATGTGGTGACAACTTCGAAGTAAATCAAGGCTTTTCCTCCTGTTTTGCCTACTTTTTTGAGGTCACCCATAGCTGCGATGCCGAGCGTGATAGTTAAAAAGATAATGGGATTGATGAACAATTTGACGAGGTCAATGAATCTATCACCCAAAAATTTCATTTCAACGGCTGTTTCGGGCATATATGCACCTAAGACGGCTCCTGCTGTGATGGCAGTCAATACCCAAAAAGTAAGGTTGGTTAAGACTTTTTTCATGCTGTTTTTTCGTTTTTTATAAGTTTTTTATCAAAAAATAGACAATGGGCAACAAAACAAGCGACAAAGGAATGCTGATACCTATCAATTGAGCGACTAAATTGGGATTCAAACCTTTGCGTATTGCAACGATGCCAATCGTATTCATCGAACCCAAAGCCGAGCCGAGTATGCTGACTTGAAGGGCGACACCTTGTTGTTTGAATAATCCGACGAAAATTAAGAAAATAATCAACGGCGCAAGTATCAATTTGAATAATAAACCTAAAATAAGTGGTTTTGATTGGTGATTGAGTGCCGAAAAATTCATTTGTAAACCAATGGAAATCAACGCAACAACATTCAAAGTGCTGCCAATTTTGGCTAAAACATCGGCAATTACTGAGGGGTGTTGATAACCCGTAAATTTTAAGATTAAGGCTAAACAAAAGGCGGAAAAGGGTGGAAAGATGAACATATCTTTGAGAATGCGTAGCCAATTGACTTTTTTTCCTGTCGTTGCGTAGGTGGAAACGGTAGCAATTCCGACGGTTGAGCAGACTAAGAATGTGCCGCTTTGCGACATCAAAATCCCTAATTTCAAGCCTTCTGCACCGTATAGTAATTCAAAAATCGGAAATCCAACAAACGAAATACTGCTGATACCTGCCACAACAATAAGCGCACCCACCGTTGAGCGGTCAAAACCCATCTTTTCTTTTATACCATTAAAAAACAAAAATGACGCACCAAAAACCAACCACGCCGACAAAATAGGCAAGGCTTCATCGGATGTAAACTGAATATTGACGGTGTGCAACAATGTTAATGCAGGCAATGGTACATTGATGATGAAGTTGTTCAACACGTTTGCCCCATTTTCAGGCATCGCTTTTAGACCCCTCAGTATGATACCAATTAGGAGACAGAAGATGAGTAAAAGGATGTTGGACATGATTGTATTGTTGTATTGTTGTATTGTTGTATTGTTGTAATTTCATTAAACAATACAGCAATAACAACAATACAAAAATACAACAATATAAACAATTTAGAAAGTGAGCGTTGCATTCACGTAATAAAACGCGCCGTTGAAACCGAATTGGTTGGCATTGCGTGTGTATGGTGTTTGCCCTGTGAAATACGAAGCGTAATTTGAAAATACTTTATCGGGATAGACATCTGTAATATTGTTGCCACCCACAGAAACGGACAAATTTTTAAGCGCATTATAGGTTATGACAACGTCAAAAATGGTTTTTGCACTAAAAGTTTGACTGCGATGGAAGCCGCCTGATGGTTTTTCCCACGCAATGACTTCGCCAAAATGATTCGCCCGAACGGTCAGATTCAATTTTTTCATCTGATACCCCAACGATAAAATAGCTTTTTGACGCGGCTGAGATGTTTCAATCAAACTACGGCTGATGGTGTCAATAATCAGAATCGCATTTGGATTAGCAGCCCCTGCTAACAATTGGCTTGGTGTTGCTTTTACGCCTGAAATTTCCGTTTTATTCGCCGTCAAAGCCAAACTTGCAGTTAATCGGTTATTGTCATTGAAATTATGTTTGAATGTTGTTACAAAGTCAATACCCGTTGTTTTTGTACTCAAATGATTCGTAAAAAACGATATTTCTTGAATCGAAGTGCCTGTTAATAGTGCTTTTACAGCAGGAACAGCCGTTGTTGTCAATGCTTCTGAAATGATGATACGGTCTTTAATATCAATTTGATAAGCATCAAGGGTAAAAAGGAGTTTTTCACCTGCTTTTGCTGTTATACCCAAATTGTAGTTCCAAGAAGTTTCTGCTTTTGGGTCTTCAATGCCCAACGATTTCAAACGTGTGTCACTGCTGGGCAATTGTTTTGTTTGACGAATAGCACCCGCTTGTACAGTCGAAGTTGTAACAGAGTTGAAAATTTGTTGCAAAGAAGGCGCACGGAAGCCT